>JAYUWA010000377.1:0-4919 GCA_043753795.1 Bacteroidota bacterium
TTCATCCTGAACTAATACTAATGTATTTGGACGAATATCTTTGACATAAATGAATTTGGTGTTTACTCCTTTTTCTTTCAGTAGTTTAACATACAACAATAACTGCATATTAAAATCTTCTTTCAAAATTTCATAATCTTTTACATTGTGCTTTCCTTTAAGCGCATCACGCAAATAATAGCTAAGCTCATAGAAATTTGCATCCCAAGTATCGGGGGCGGGTTTAGGAAGATAATTTCTATTGAGAGTAGAGCGATATGGGTTTAGCAGTACAATAAATAAAAATGCAAATGGTATAAAATTATATTGCAACGACCGATTGACGCTTTCCATTTTTGCTATTGATTCAAAAATAAAATGCAGGAATAGTGCTGCTAAAAATGAAATCAACGGAAATAATGGAATGTCATACCACTCGAGTTTTGTTTTTGAACTAGATATTATCAAAAAGAAAACAATTGACAATAATCCTAAGTACTTCGAGAATTTTTGAATTCTTGCATCAGTGCTCCACAATCCGGCCAAAAATCCCAATGGCAAAATTAAATACCATGGGGAAAAGCGCTTTGTAATAAAATTATCATAGTAAAACCATGCATCATGTCGATGGTTCTCAAGAACAGTTGTAAACCTTCCGCCTAAATCGTTCATAGAAACAGCATCCAAATATCCGGGAGCTGTAATTTCACGAAGTAAATAGTAACCAAGCGTCAGCAATAAAAAGATCCCTGTTCCGAAATAAAAATGTTTGTTCCTCAGAATTTCAAAGAACTGCTTTGTCAGCAAAACAAAAATAAAAATAGCAGGAGTAAAAAATAATGCAGCTACAGATTTTGTCAAAACGCCGAAAGCCATACTTAGAAAGAAAAGGTATAAATACTTATTCTTTTTGGTTTCAGAATAAGCAAAGAATAAAAGACAACTAATTGTTGTAAATAAAGTCAGCATGGAATCATAATCTCCGGTTCTTGTACCATGATCTGCAACATATCCCGGCGCTGTGATCAAAATTATCACTGCAATAAATCCTACCCAGAAATTTTTCAGGTATCGTATTGAAAAAACCATCAGTGCAATACACGTAAGCAAAGCGGCTATGGCTGACGGAAGCCGCATTGCAAGTTCATTCGGACCGACAATATCCATAAGCAATGCCTGACACCAGATCAAAAACGGAGGTTTTGTATTCCACAGATCAGGTGCATCATTATAGTGTGTAACAATAAAATTCCGATTGACGTGCATTTCATAGGCGTTCATCGTTAATCGTGACTCGTCCCACAAATGAATCGGAAGTGAACCTAAATGGCTAAAAAGTGGTACACCTACAAGAGCCGCTAGAACAATATATTTGAAATTCTTTTTGAAAAAATCATTCATACCTTATGGTCTTGTTCAGAAATTACTATCCGACTGAAACTTGAATCCCAGTCGTTTTCCGGTAGAGATTCTGGACTGAAGATTTGCATTAATCACATCTCCAACACTGATCTGCCCTTGTTGTTCAAATGGCGGAGTGAACGGATCAAAATCGAGACTGTAAAGAATTGCTGATTCAATGATCTTCATCAGGCACTCCGAATCAATAACTGAAGTTGAGAAATCATTATAAAGATAGCTTAATTGCTTTTTACCTTCTACAAAAAAATGTTTGTCTTTATTAATAAAAATTCGACCGATAAGATATCCGACATCATTAGTACGGTTGTATTTGAAGCTATCGCTTAAAAAATTGTAAACAAAAATTTTACCGCAATAGGCATTATCTTTATTCTGCTTCACATACTGCGATTTCCAAACCTCATGTGTACTGTCGAAAGTGAAAATATTGGTATGCATAACAAAAAGCAATGTCTCATCTGCGAGTGTGAATTCAACTTCAAACTCGCTTGCGTCTTTGAATGATACTGTAAGATCACCACCAAAACTTTTGACATGGGCAGTAAGATCATTGCTGATTTCCATAAGCATGTTCCGGAGTTCTTCGAACACATCTCTTGTCTTCGAATAAACTTCTTGCTTAAGTGTTACCTTTTTTTTCAGTAACTCAACAATTTTATCATACTTTCCTTTTGCCATTTCAATAGTTTAGTAAGACCTTGCAAAGACTACTCTTTGCGTGGAAGGATTTCCTGAATAGATACACTTACCGGCTTCCAACTTGTTATCGATAGGAATACAACGGATCGTTGCCTTCGTTTCATCTTTTATTTTTTCTTCAGTTTCTGAAGTTCCATCCCAATGTGCAAATACGAAACCACCTTCATCCAGTCTTGATTTGAATTCATCATATGAGTCAGCTTTGTAAGTATGACTTTCTCTGAAATCAGTAGCACGACGATAAATGTTATCCTGAATCTGCTCCAGCAAATGTTCAATCTTAATAGCCAGATCGGTAAGTTGCATTACAGATTTTTCCTTCGTATCACGACGGGCAACTTCTGCAGTTCCGTTTTCGAAATCACGTGGACCAATTGCAATCCGGACCGGAATTCCTTTCAATTCATATTCAGAAAATTTCCAACCCGGCTTATGTGTATCTCTGTCATCATATTTAACAGAAATGTTTTTTGCTTTTAACTCAGCGATGATCTTATCCACTTTCTCCGTGATCTGTTTTAATTGTTCATCGCCTTTATAGATCGGAACAATCACTACCTGAATGGGCGCAAGCTTTGGTGGAAGAACTAATCCCTCATCATCGCTATGAGCCATGATCAAGGCGCCCATTAAGCGCGTAGAAACACCCCATGATGTTGCCCAGACAAATTCTTTTTTCCCTTCGCGATTGGTAAACTGCACATCAAATGCTTTTGCAAAATTCTGTCCAAGGAAATGTGAAGTACCGGCTTGCAATGCTTTTCCATCCTGCATCATTGCTTCGATGCAATAGGTATCCAAAGCACCTGCGAATCTTTCGTTCGCGGTCTTAACTCCTTTTAAAACAGGAATTGCCAGCGTGTTCTCTGCAAAATCTGCATATACATCCAGCATTTTTCGGGTTTCTATTACTGCTTCCTCAGAAGTGGCGTGGGCAGTATGTCCTTCTTGCCATAAAAATTCGGTTGTACGTAAGAACAAACGCGTCCTCATTTCCCATCTGACAACATTCGCCCATTGATTTATGAGAAGTGGTAAATCGCGATACGATTCAATCCAACCACGGTAGGTATTCCAGATTATGGTTTCAGACGTTGGTCTAACGATAAGTTCCTCTTCCAGTTTTGCATCCGGATCGACCATAATTCCGCCTTTTCCGTCGTTTTTTAAACGATAATGCGTAACAACGGCACATTCTTTGGCAAAGCCATCTACGTGAGAAGCTTCCTTAGCAAAGAACGATTTTGGAATAAAAAGCGGGAAATAAGCATTTGAATGGCCTGTATCCTTGAACATTTTATCCAAAATGGCCTGCATCTTTTCCCAGATAGCGTAACCATATGGCTTAATGACCATACAACCCCGAACAGCAGAATTTTCTGCCAGATCTGCCTTAACGACTAGGTCTTGATACCATTGGGAATAATTGTCTGCTCGTGTTGGAAGTGCTTTACTCATATAGTTTTTGGTACGGTGTTTGTAAATCGTGGGTAACAAAAGTAAAAATAAAATTTGCATTAAAATTACTCTACTAATAATAGTCTAAAGAGCGAAAGGGGAACCCCAAATGAAAAATCTCAAATCACTAATCGGAATAGCCATCATCTTATCGGCTTCTGCATGTACCTCAACTTATCAGGCAGGTTCTACAGCTCAGGATGATGTTTATTATTCATCCAAAAACAATCCGGCTCCGGCTCAACAAACTTATCCTGCAACTCCGGCTGCTCCTGCTAATGATTATAGCAGCAACAACAGTAATTACAATCAGGATAATCAGTCGAACCAGAATACTGATCCGAACCAAGGATCAAATCAGAATTCTAATGACGGCTATAATTCATCGAATGAATATAGCGCTCCTTCAGATCAATACTCGAATTCAACACAGAGTACTGATGGACAAGGAAACACGTATGTAACCAATAACTATTACGACGATTATTACGATTATGAATACTCTTCACGTATCCGTCGTTACTATACTCCTGCAGTTGGTTACGGATATTACGATCCGTTCTATACAAACTCTTACTGGTATGACCACTCTCCTAATTCATGGGGTGTAAGTATTTATCTAGGTTATAACTGGTGGGCTCCTAATTATTACTACTCACAACCATTCTGCTACGGCGGTGGTTTCGGCTATGGATATTCTTCTTATTACGGTTATAATCCATATTGGAATTCAGGTTGGTATGGTGGTGGATATGGTGGCTATCATCATGGCTACAATAATGGATACTATCACGGATACAATGATGGGTATTGGAATGGCTACTATGCCGGAAATACGAATCCATATTATTACAACTCATATGATGACAACAGTCATTACTATGGACCACGTGGTTCTGTAGGTGGAAATACTCCTCGTGGCGGATCTGGACGTACGGTTGGTTCCATCGGACAAAAATTTGAAACAGCTGTTACTCAGGGAAAAGTTCCAAGAACAGGTACAACGGATCTTGATGTTCGTGGAACTTCACTTGATCGTCCCGGCAAAACAATTCAGCCAAGAGGCGATTCGAATAATCCGCAAATTGGAAAAGGTGACAATGCTACTTCTACACCATCACGCGATAACATTCCTGCTCAGACGAGACCATCTAAATCAGGTGATCAAAATTCTGATGACAGAGGTGGTTTAAGCAAACCGGGAAATAATGGTGATGTTAAAAATGATCGCGGCGTACCGGGAAAAACCAATACAGGTGAAACACCAGTGAACAACGACAGCAAAAATCAGAATGTTCGTCCGGGATCACAACCGACTACTCCACGAAATAATAACAACGGTGATATAAAAACTACTACAC
>JAYUWA010000378.1:0-14771 GCA_043753795.1 Bacteroidota bacterium
TTCATTTTATTCATACTGATAAACAGTTTATGCCTTTTAAGTCAGACACAGAGGTCATCAATGCATATCAGGCAATCGAAGCAAAGATGCAACTACAATTGAAGAATCTTTTCAATCTCGTTCCGAAGGCAAAATTCGAAGTTCGTCAGACAGAAGCTTTCAGAGAAGCATCTGCAAGTGCAGAGTATCAGCAAGCAGCTCCTGATGGTTCACGTCCGGGAATTTTTTACGTTCCTGTTCTTGATCCGACGAAATTCAATAATGTGTCAATGGAAGATTTGTTTTTGCATGAAGCGATTCCCGGGCATCATTATCAAACATCTATTCAGCAAGAGAATCTTGAGCTGCCTGATTTCCGTCGTTTCGGTTGGTATGGTGCTTATGGTGAAGGATGGGCATTGTATACAGAGTCGTTAGGAAAAGAGTTGGGCCTGTATACTGACCCTTATCAATATTTTGGTTCATTAAGCGAAGAGATGCACAGAGCAATTCGGCTGGTGGTTGATGTTGGTATGCACATGAAAGGCATGACGCGAGAACAAGCAATTGCCTATTCGCTCGATAATGAAACAGCAAGTGAAGCAGAGATTACTGCAGAGATTGAAAGATACATGGCCATTCCCGGTCAGGCATTAGCGTATAAGATCGGTCAGCTGAAAATTCTGGAACTTCGCGCAAAAGCAGAAAAGAAACTAGGATCTAATTTCAACATCAAAGCATTTCACGATAAAGTTTTGATCAACGGTTGTTTGCCGCTTGAAATATTCGAGCGTGAGATTGATGGGTGGGTTGATGCAGGTGGTAAGTGATATTGCTATTAACTAACTCTTAAACTTCCTTTCACCCTATACATAAACTTACTCTCATCTCACAACCATTTAATAAAAGGTCAAAGGCACTACTGTCCGGTAAAAATCAACCTTTGTAGTTTAAGTTGAAAATTGTATCTTAAATCAACTGTTCGTATAATAAATTTATAGCAAGCCCCACTTTCTGTTGACATACATTATTTTGGATCAAAGATAAAGCAGGTATTGCGCGTGGAGTCCTTGGACGAAATCATTTGAAACAGACTTGAATAATAGAAACTCCTTTCAAAAGATAATTTTATCGTTCAGTAGATTATAAAAGACATTAGTGCCTTTTATAATGCTACAAAAATCATAAAGTGTGCCTTAGAAAACGAAAAGGTCCTTTCAGGATGACCATGCACGCCAACAAAATTGCACAAGGGAAAAAAAACGATGCGGGCCGAAGGCCCGCATCGTTTTTTTCCCCTTGTGCATATCAGTGAGCCAACAATTGTCATCCTGAAAGGACCTTTTCGTTTTCTAAGGGACACAGTTTCATTTTTGAATTAATATTTCAATTACTATCAATTAAAAATCAATTTTTTGCAACTATGATTTATTGCCCAATGAAATTAGTTTTATCGGACAGTAGTAACTTTGGCCATTGACATTCTAAGTCTAGCCTTTAATGCGAGTCGCTTGACCTTTGACCCTTTATAATATACGCCGCCATTAGAAAAATTGAGAGCAAGAGTAAGTCTTTAGCAAAATCAATACTCCGACTGCACCGGCTTCGTTTTCCAGATTAAATCCACATCATTCATAATTTCCTGTGTCATCAATGGAATTAATTCGAGAGCTTTTAAATTTTCAGTCAGCTGCGTCGTTTTTGAAGCACCTAATATTACTGTACTTACATTCGGATTTTTCAGACACCAGGCTATTCCAAATAATGGCAAAGTTGTATTCAGTTTATCTGCGATAATCTTTGTTTCATCAACACGTTTTATATTTTCTTCTATGAGCAATTGTTTTTTCAACCAATCCATTCCTTCAATATCGAGACGGGTACTGTCTTTCTTTTCACCTGAATATTTTCCGGTCAGAAGACCAGATGCAAGCGGTGACCAGATCGTTGTTCCGATTCCATGATGTTTAAAAAGATGCAGAAATTCTTTTTCCATTTTCTCTCGATGGATCATATTATATTGTGGCTGTTCCATCGTTGGCCCGATCAAATGATTTTTTTCTGCAACAAGAATCGCTTCCATGATTTCACTTGCGCTCCATTCAGATGTTCCCCAATATAAAATTTTTCCTTGCTGAATAAGTGTATTCATCGCCCATACTGTTTCTTCGATAGGTGTTTCTTTATCGGGTCGGTGACAAAAGAACAGATCGATATAATCAACCTGTAGTCGCTTCATCGCATTATGACAACCTTCAATTACATGTTTGCGTGAAAGTCCGTTTTGATTTGGTTTTGATTTCGCACCTTCGGTTCCCCAAAAGATTTTACTTGAAACAAGATATGATGAACGATCCCAGTTTTTCTTCCTGAGAATTTCACCCATCACAATTTCGGATTGTCCCTTTGAATAAATTTCTGCATTGTCGAAAAAGTTGATGCCGTTATCATATGCAATTGACATAATCTCATCTGCAATGTTATTTTCTATTTGCTTTCCAAATGTCAGCCAAGAACCTAATGATAGTGCGCTGACTTTTAATCCTGATTTTCCTAAACGTCTGTATTCCATAATTTGTATAATTGAACACAAAGGTACTTCAACTTATTTTAATACTAATTAAGGAATAATGGCAAAAATTCGATAAAAAAGCACATTTTTAAATTTTAATGCTATTAGAAATTGATGTATTATTGTCCGAAATAACCCCTAAAGACTAAATCATGAAAAAAATCTTACTAAGCATTTTTATGCTTTCTGCTTTTGCAGCAGGCGCACAAACAAATATTGTAAAATGGAATACCTTCGGTTTGTTTCTTGGAAATATTTCTCTTCAATATGAACGAACACTAAACGAACACTCTTCAGTTGCATTAGGTTTGTCGTATTTACCTTCAAGAGGATTTCCGACTGCAGCAATTTCTTCAGATGATGCAACACAAGAGGCAGATCTGAAAAAACTTTCTTTCAGCGGGTTCGCAATCACTCCTGAATATCGTTATTACTTTACCGGCAAAGCTCCGAAGGGGTTTTACGTTGCACCTTATTTCAGATATTCTAAATATTCTTTCGATGATGTTGTTATCACATACACAAACTCAACTACAAACGTAGATGAAAGAGTAATAGCAGGTGGCGATTTCAAAACTGCTGTGGTTGGAGTTATGTTAGGAGCACAATGGGAACTTGGTGAGCATTTCGCTCTTGACTGGTGGATCATTGGCGCAGGATTCGGCGGACAAAAAGGAACATTTTCAGCAGTAGGAAATTTTGACAATGGTGATATAGAAGACATCAAAGGTGAATTGGCAGCTACCGACGCTGATTTTCCCGGATCATTTGAATCTACTGTAACATCTTCAAAAGTTGAGATCGAATACAAATCTGGTTCTCCAGCATTCAGAGGCTTCGGACTTTGTTTAGGATATAAATTCTAATCGCCAGGTAGAATTTTATTTTAAACTAATTGTCGAAAATAAAAAAAAGGGTCGAAAGTCATCAGAATGACTTTCGACCCTTTTTTGATATTTTTAACTGATATTTACAATTGAAATTTGTATAATTCTGCAATTGTTTCAAAAAAGTCTTTTTCTGTTTGTAAATAATTTGTTAGAGCTTCTGTATAATAATTCATTTCCATAAAGTATTGTATAGTTGTAATTTCTCCCAATGTATAAGCTTTGTCTAATAGTACAGCATGATTAAGTGTGGCAAAAATATTTTGGTATCCCTTAATAGTGATTTCGAGGTTTATGTATTTTTCATAAAGATTTTTGATATGATAATAATGCTCATTACGGTGCTCTTCCAACTGTAAATCGGAGTACATAAATTCAGCTCGTTTTTGTTTAACGGTATTTTTATTTTCCCAGAGCGGAATACTTATTCCTGTGTGAATTCCGTTGTAAGTTTGACCAAGAATGCCTTGATAATGATATCCAAGTTCCATTTTTGGAAGCCATAAAGATTTGCTTAATTCAACTTGTTTCTGAGCGATCAGTTTGCCTTGCTCCAGAATCTTGCGCAAAGGATCTGCATTCTCATATTCAGTTTCAAGTTGTTCAAAAGCAGGAATGATACGGATTGATTCATAAGTAGTATCAGTGAATGCAATACTTTTTCCGCCATTTAATGCAGTGAGTTTCTGATTGAATTGGGAAATATCAGAGATGTTCTGTTGTACCTGCTTATTAATTTGTATTAACTGTAACTTAGCTTTGTTAAGATCAAGAATGTCGCCTTCGCCTTTGTCAAGTCTTGTTTGAAAAACTACAAGAAGTTTTTCTAGGTTTTGTTTTTGTTGTGCAAGCTGAACAGAAAGTTTGTTTCTAAAAACTAATTGAATACAATATTTCTTTGCTTCCAGTAAAACATTTTGGCGTGATGCTGTAAGAATTGATTCTACTTGAGACGACTGAGTTTTTGCAAGCTGTGATTTTTTAACGTATGAAGTAGGGAAATCGAATTGTTGAGTAATTGTCAGATCATGTTGTTTGCCTGCACTTGCCGGTTTTCCTGTAAGGAAATCATATTCAACAGTAGGATTAACAGGTGTTAAACCGGTTTTGAATTGCAGTTTCCGGGCTTCTGAAAGTTGGATGTTAGCTAGTATAGTTTTATTATTAATTCTGATTTCTGCTAAAACATTTTCAATGTTGGATTGAGCATTTCCGGTAAAGCAAAAAGCCAATGCAAGAATATTTAATAATAGGATTTTGTTTTTCATCTCAATTCATTTTTTGTATTTGACAAATAATAAACTACAGGCACAATGAAGATGTTTAACAGCGTGCTGGTTAATAAGCCTCCAAGTATAACTTTTGCCATTGGGCTTTGTATTTCATTCCCGGGCAAATCTCCACCGATAGCCAAAGGAATCAGTGCTAGTCCTGCACAAAGAGCAGTCATCAGTATTGGACTCAATCGGTCTTTTGATCCGATTATAATTGTGTCATATAAACTCATTCCTTCTTCGCGCAAAGTTTTGTAATGCGATACGAGTAATATTCCATTTCTTGTTGCAATTCCAAATAACGTGATGAAGCCAATGATGCTTGGAATGCTCAGAATACCGCTGGTAAACCAGATGCTGAACACACCACCAATAAGAGCTAATGGCAGATTGATCAGAATAATACTTGCAATTTTTACATTTTTAAATTCCTGAAAAAGTAACAGGAAGATTACAAGCAAGGAGAGCACTGAAGTTATGAGCAAAGTTTTTGAAGCTGCAGCTTCTGCTTCAAACTGACCACCGTATTCTAAATGATATCCTTCAGGTAGATTAATTTTTTCGGTAATAATTTTTTGAATATCCTGTACTACACTTTTTTGGTCACGACCGGCAACATTGGCAGATACAACAGTTTTCCGTTGTACATTTTCCCTGTTAATTGTGTTGGGACCAGTTGTGCTGGTAACATCTGCTACATAATGCAATGGAATTTTTTGTCCGTCATAGGTATCAAGCATGGCATTGCGGATATTTTCAATTCTACCTCTATTCGAATCGTCAAAGCGCAGAATTAAGTCGAAAGTTTTGGCGCCTTCATAAATTTCTGAAACTTTTTCGCCGGCAAAAGCAACATCAACAAATTCATTAAATTGACCAATTGTAATTCCGTAGTGGTTTAGGATATCGCGCTTAGCTTTAATCTGGATTTGTGGTATCTCAACCTGCTGTTCAACACTTAAATCAACTAATCCTTCTACACCTTTTATTTCATTCTTGATTTGGTTAGAAAGAGTAAATAATTTATTGAGATCTGTTCCGAATATTTTAATTGCAATATTCGCACGTGTACCTGAAAGCATGTGGTCAATACGATGCGAAATCGGTTGGCCAATAGTAATATTTGCACCGGTTACTCCTGTAAGTTTTTCGCGCACATCTGTGAGGAATTCATCACGACTCCTTTCTCCCAAAACAAAAGGTGCATCTATTTCAGCAGCATTTACACCTTGTGCATGTTCATCTAATTCGGATCTTCCTGTTCTACGAGTGGTAATTGATATTTCCGGAACGGAAAGCAATGCTTTCTCTACTGCTGTACCGATTTTATTGCTTTCTTCCAGTGAAATACCAGGAAGCGAAACAGCACTTATAACTAATGACCCCTCATTAAATTCGGGTAAAAAACTTCTACCCAATTGCGACATAGCTAAAAGTGATGCAATAAATAATATTCCTGAAATTATAAGCACTGCTTTTTTCCAACGCATTACTTTTGTAAGGTAAGAAGTGTAAATATTCTGAAGTCGTTCGACTAACCAGCTTTCTTTATGCTGCTTTTGTAGCATCTTCTCATTTGTTAAAAGATAACTTCCTAAAACGGGAGTAAG
The DNA here is from genome assembly GCA_043753795.1 of Bacteroidota bacterium. GTDB lineage: Bacteria > Bacteroidota > Bacteroidia > AKYH767-A > 2013-40CM-41-45 > JADKIH01. The sequence continues at coordinate 6,323 of JAYUWA010000378.1, forward strand.
TGTTATCGAAACGATGAGCGAAGCGAACAACGAAACAATAAATGCTATACCAAGCGGAGCAAGAAGTTTCCCTTCCATTCCGGACAAAAAGAAAAGAGGTATGAAGGCAACTATTATTATGAAAGTTGCATTTATAATTGAAGTCCGGATTTCCACCGATGCATCAAAAATGACCTTTAGTTTTTCTTTTCGTTCAGCAAGAGGTTTGATATTGTTTTGTTTCAATCGTTTAAATACATTTTCAACATCAATGATTGCATCATCTACTAATGCACCGATTGCAATCGCCATTCCGCCAAGACTCATCGTGTTAATAGTAAACCCAAGCCATTTAAGTGTAAGAATTGCAACAATCAATGAAATTGGAATTGCAAGTAAGGAAATTAGCGTTGCTCGCCAATTCATCAGAAACAAAAACAAAATGATAATCACAAAGAAGGAACCTTCAAGCAAAGTTTTTTGAATATTACTGATAGATGCATTTATAAAATCTGCTTGACGAAATATTTTCGTGTTAATGTGTATGTCTGTTGGCAAGTTACTTTGCATGTCTGCAATTGCCTCATCAATTTTATCGGTCAAAGCCAGAGTGTTGGTTGCCGGCTGTTTCATTACTGTCATTATCACAGCAGGATTGCCTTTGAGTGAGCCATCGCCAATTTTTTGAGCGGCACCTATTTTTATTTCTGCTACATCTTCAATTCGAATTGGTATTTGATTTACTATTTTAATAACTGATTTGCCTATTTCCTTTATGTCACTAGTTCTTCCAATTCCTTTAACAATATATTCGTTGTTGTATTCGCTGATGAAACCACCTGAAGAATTACCATTCGTCTCCGCGCTTGCTTTGAGTAATTCTGAAAGAGTTACATCATAATAATCCATCTTCTGGGGTGATGCCAAAATTTGATATTGCTTATATTCACCCCCTATAATAACAACTTGAGCTACTCCTCCGGTTGCAAGCAATCTCGGCCGCAATGTCCAGTCAGCAATTGTTCGCAAATCCATTTGCGAAGTGCTGTCTGCTGTTAAACTGATTAACATAATTTCGCCCATAATTGAACTCTGTGGAGCCATTGTTGGGGTACCAACTCCAAACGGAAGTTTTTCTGAAACAGCAATAACTTTTTCATTAACGATTTGCCGCGCTTTAAAAATATCTGTGTTCCATTCAAACTCTATCCATACAATAGAAATTCCTGCGGAAGACGAACTGCGAACCCGGCGAACGTTTGTTGCACCATTAACGGATGTTTCTATTGGAAATGTAACTAACTTTTCCACTTCTTCTGGAGCCATGCCATGAGCTTCTGTCAAAACAACTACTGTTGGAGCAGTAAGATCCGGAAACACATCAACTTCCATCTGTGTAGCGACGTATGAACCAAACACTATAAGCAATACACTAGCTACAATAATAAGTAGGCGATTGCCGAGTGAGAATTTAATTATATAATTTAGCATAATTTATTTCATTGATATTTTCAAAAATATACCGGCAACAATTGCAACCGATATTTAATGTTCATGTCCGTGTGCCGGTAAAGTGCCACTGGTTTGAGTAAGTTTTATTTGATATGCGCCCTTTGTAACTACACGTTCGCCCTCACTAACTCCGGAAAGTAATTGGGTATTGATTCCATCATTTGCACCTAAACTCACTTCACGTTTCTGAAAACTTTCGCCCCCAGTTTGAACATATACAAAAAAGTTTCCCTGTTCTTCTATTAAAGATGAAACAGGAACCGAAAGTGCAGCAGGAATAGGGGATGATTTCAAATATACTTCAACCACTGAGCCCGGGATTAAGTTTCCAGTATTGTCAATTTCAAAAGTTACCGGAATGAAAGGAGAGTTAGAAGTTGTGCTTTTTCCGTAAGAAATAATTTTCCCATTCAACTGTGCTGTACCATACACCTTTCCACCGTCTGAAGTACGGAAATTAGCAGAAGTTATTGTTGAAAGTTTTTCAAAATACTTTTGAGAAACACTTGCCTGCAAAATTAATTTCTTGTTTTTGGATATTGTTGCAAGTGGAGTACCTGCTTCAACATACTGGCCTTCGGCAACAAAAATGTTCTTTACAAATCCGTTCATGATCGCTGAAACATTTTGCCCGGAAGAAGAATAGTTTTTTGAAATGGAATTATAAGTAATTTGTGCATTTTCAAAATCAAGTTTCGTTTGCTGGAAATCTTTTTGCGATACAATCTTGTCCTTCACTAATTCAGTTGCACGATCAAAATCTGCTTTCGATTTTTCGTAATTCGCCTTAGCTTCTTTAAATTCTACATCGATATTCCCTTTTGCCAGATCCCCACTTGAAATTGTGAATAGACTCATACCGGCACTTACTTCTGATCCGATGATTGTTTTGTTACCAGAAAACAAGACTACCCCACTGGCTTTCGCGGTAACAAGTACCTCATCTCCCGGAGCCGAAAGAATTTGTCCGCTTGTTTTAATTATATCGCTAAATGGGGACTTCACTAGAGGGATGTTTGCAAACTCAACCTTCCAGGCTTGTTCTTTATTATATGTAATATCGCTTGCATCAGCATCTTCTTCCTGTTCTGCCAATGCAGATTTTTCATCGGTATAAACTTTCACATTGTCAATGATAATTTGATCTGTAAAGTTTTTAGTAACAATGTCGAATACTAATCTTCCCATTCCCGCAACTTTTGGTTGCAATGAGAGGGGATAGATGCCTGGAACATTTGGTGTATCACTACTTTGCTTAATGCCATTATCTCCAACCAACAGACTAACTGTTACTGATCCTTCCGAAAGCGGAAGAAATCTTTCACCAAGGATGGTGAAGTGGGCAGCAAATTTTGAAGTAGTTCCTACAATGAGTGGTTTGAACTCTACGAAGATTTCTGATTTATCAGAGTATAATGTGTAAGCAAGAGGCGCTAATCCGTGATCACGCCCATGTTCCTCCTGTTTATTTTTGCACCCTGACAGTACAATAAATATTACGAAGGCTGCTGAAATAAATTTGTTCATCGATTTTAATTTTGATTTTCAATTAATGCTTGTGTGGACGGTCTTGTTCATCATGAGTATGTTCCTTACTTTTTTCTATTTGACTTATGGAAGTATCCGGTGAAACAGTAAATTCTTCCTGATTAACAGTATCGGTTTCATGATTTTGATGTACTGAGCCATCGTCATGTTGATGGGATGAATTTGTTTGGTCATGTTCTTTGGATTGATTATTTGAACACGATACAAACAGAAATACTAAAATAGTATGAATTAATATTGAATTTTTCATTGTTTTCTATGTTGAAAGTTGTTTGAATTAATTGAACGTACGTTCACCTTTCGCATTTGTGCATGCAAAAGGTATTCACTTTCGGTATGAAAGCTACTTAAATAAAATTTAACGGAGGAGCCCTGAGTCCTGATGAATCAAAGAATGGGGCAATGTAAATGGCAGTTTCTAAATGAGGCTTCTCAAGTAAAGGAGGAATGTGAAACTCATCTAAAATAAAATTCTCAGGCAAAGTATAAATAAATGTAAGCTGTTGCTTTGAAAAGTTACTTGAAATGATGTGAGACGATGTGAAAGAAAACCCGTCAGCGTCATGAAGAAAATTCGCGAAAAGATTTTTCAAATCATCGCTATCAGAATGATCGGCATGCTGATGATGATCTGTGTGATGCTTTTTTAAATGTTGATTGGTTTCGTGGTGGTGGTGATGTGGAACAATGCTATGCCCTAAAAGAATTGCATATGCAATAGTCATTAAAAATATGGCAGCCCTCTTTTTTAGCATCAGCACGAAGATATGTATTTAAAAGAGATTATTACAGTAGAAAATATGAGGGACACTCTTTATTCATATTGAAAATGGTAAAAATCGCCCTTTTCCCTTTCTTTTGGCGTTTTTTATTTTTTTTTAACTCAATGGAAATTGATATTCATAAACCGCCAATTCATCATTCTCAACTTTAATAATTTTATCAAATTTAAAACCTGTGCGTTCAAGTAATTTAATGGAAGAAACATTGTTCCTAATTGTTATTGCAAGCAATACAGAATAATAAGTTTCTTTCGAAAGTTCTTCGATGACTTTTTTTATTGCTTCATAAGCATATCCTTTTCCTGAAAATTGCGGAAGAAAGGCAAAGCCCAGATCATGATGCGGCAGATAATCGCGTTTGATCAGAGTGATTACGCCAATAGGAACTTGATTGGTTTTTAATCGAACTGTCCAATAAGCAACATCCGGATTTCCAAGGATCCGGTTGATATAGGCAATTGCATATTCTTGTGTCCTGACATTTCTGTCGCCGATAAACTTCAGCCAGCCCGGTGTATTAACAAGTTCCAGGATGAACATGTTGTCATTTATTGACAATGGCTCTATGTAGAGAAATTCGGTTTCGAATTGCATTGACATTTTGGAATGATTCAACGATACTGATTATTCGTATAAGATTTGTAATTATTGCTTAATGAATTTTCGGAATGTAGAATTACCATCACTATCCTTTGCATTTATAATATACATTCCCTGATTTAATTGACTAACAGGAATGGAAATTATATTTCTATCGTAAGTGCTGTTAAAAATTATTTGTCCAAGTTTGTTGCTAATAGTAACAGAATAAGTTGATCCGACTTTCTTAGAAAGAATTAAATTCAGATTCTCATTTACCGGATTTGGAAATAACTGAATTTCTTCCATTGCTAAATTTTCATTTACAGAACTTGTTGGAGGGTTAACTATGAATTGACCCATCATGCCATTATCTTCATGGCTGAGAATATGACAATGAAACATATATGGCATCATGGGATCATTGAAGTCATTGTACTGTGTGATGAGAACCAATGATCCGCCATTTGGTGAAACTACTGCAACATCTTTTCGCCCTTGCATATTTAGAGGTGGAGTTGCGCCGTTAACTGCAAGTACAAAGAAATGATTTCCATGAATGTGAAATGGATGTGGCATCATACTTTGATTTGATAGAGTCCACTTCATAATTGTATTTTGTGTAGTTGTCATGTTGATCACATTTTCATCGAACTGAACTCCGTTCATTGCGAAGTTTGTCATGCTCATCATAGGTACACCGGTGAAGGCAACAGTATAGTTATCCGCCCCAACAATTGAATACGGTACATTTGTTGAGAGCGTAGTTGGAATGGTTGTTACCGGATCAGATGTTTGTGCTACAACGTTAAGTTGAAGCAAATTAAAATCGGTATTGTCAAGGGGGCCCATTACCATCATTCCCATTGCATCGGGTGGTCCACCGGGATATCCAGCCGGTAATTGCGAACCAAATTGTTTTATAAAAAATGTATTTCCTTGTTGTCCTGAAAAATCCACAAGGATCTCGGCTCTTTCGCCTGAACCTAACATTAATCTTGTTAGTGGTACTGGTGCATTCAATAGTCCTGCGTCCGAAGTAATCTGATTGAAGGTTCTGTTGTCATCAAAACCAAATTCAAAGAATCGGTGGCTTGAAGCATTTAAAATTCTTAATCGGACGATCTGTGCAGGAACATTTACAAATGGTGCGGTGATCTGCCCATTTACCATTGTTATATTATCAGCTTCATCATCGAGTATGATTTGTTTCGTTGTGCTGTCCAGATGTTGCCATTGAAACACTAAGGGGAAATCATCTACGCCATATGATCTGGGTAAATTCAACGTTGCTTCCAGTGAATCACGAACGATGATCAGTCCTGCTGCACCCATCATTACCTGATCCATAGTTTTACCGTGCATATGCGGATGATACCAATACAGAGCGGCATTATCCAAAACAGTAAATGAAGGACTCCACGTATCCGAAGGCATAATCCTGTTGTGCGGACTACCGTCATTCATTGGAGAAACATGTAATCCATGCCAATGAGTTGTAGTTGTGTCCGCAAGTTCATTGCGTACATTCAATGTTATAGCGTGACCTTTATTAAGAATAATTGTTGGGCCAAGATAGCTGCCATTGTAACCTATTGTTGTTGTATTGATACCCGGAAAAAACTGATGTGAGCTGTCTGCAATATTTAAATTGATGTTTGTTCCCGAAAGTGTATCAGGAATGAATAATTGTGTTTGTGAAAACGAAGGTAGAGCGGCTAATGTTAGCAGAACAAACGTGATAAGATTTCTCATAGTTGTATGATTGATGAAACAATAGGGTCCGGAATTTCGATTCCGTTAATACGCAGGATTCAAATGTAGCAATAAGCTATCAGATATTATATGCAAATTGTCATAAAAGGATTATATCAATGTCAGAATATACCCTAAAATTGAACTTCCCAAAATAATAATTACATTGTTTATACGCGGTAGACCGAAAGAGACTATAGCACTGATTACTGCAATTAAAATCGTCTCCCTGTTGATGATGGTTTCTTTTCCCATGAAATAGCAGATTGAAATTATTACTGCAACAGAAGCAACATTTACAGCATCAAGAAAAACAGAGAATAAATTTGAATTCCGCATCTGCTTTACAATTGGATTCAACAATGCAACAAATACAAAGGCCGGAAGAAAAATAGCAATAGTAGAAACAATCGCACCTGTAAATCCATTTATCTGATATCCGATAAAAGTGACTGAAGAAAATACAGGTCCGGGGGTAAGTTGTCCGACAGCAATTGCATCAATCAATTGTTGACGCGTGATAATTCCTGTTGTTACAAGTTCTGCATCAAGAAAAGCAAAAAGTACATATCCGCTTCCATAAAGGATGGCTCCGATTTTCAGGAAAATCAGAAAGAGATTCCAGTTTCCGATCATGAGAGCAGGTGCGGATATTTTCAATAGTGTAAAAGGAAGTAATGAATTTAATTTCTTTCCCTTATTGTTTTTGAATGAATAGAGTGCCATTGAAAAAAATCCTGCGCCAAACATCAGATAAATTTCGTTAAAGTTGAGCAATGAAAAAATAAGAACAGCAAGACCAATCCATGCAATTTCCATTGACTTGACAGACTTTTTTGCCAATGGAAAAATTGCAGCAAGTATAATTGCAATGATAGCAGGCTTTATACCATAGACAAAAGGATGCACTTCCGGAAGCTGTCCATATTCTTTGTAAAGCCAGGCAAATATTCCCGTGATAAATACTGCAGGTAAAATAAAGCAAAGTCCGGCAATGAAAAATCCTTTCCATCCGGCTCTTTCTTTGCCAATATGAATTGCAAGTTCGGTACTATTCGGTCCGGGGATTAAATTTGTCGCGCCAACCAGATCAAGAAATTGTTGATCGGTCATCCACTTTCTTTGAATGACCACTTCCTTTCGCATCATAGCTATATGCGCAGCCGGTCCGCCAAAAGCAGTGAAGCCTAACTTTAGAAAAAGTTTTGCAATGGAATTTAATTCCTGATTTGAACTCATAAAAGAGTAGTGTTATTTCATACGCAATTTAAATCTAAATTTAATTCTGGCAATAAAAAATCAGTTTCAGTTGCCAGTGTCAACCTACTGATGGCTGACTCTTGTAACTATTGAACAACCTCATACCTGCACACAAAACAATCCCCAAGTTTTTCTTCGACGCCGGCTTTTAATAAAGTCCGATTGAACTGCTTCAGAGTATCCGGAAATGAATCCATCCACATATCGCGGATGATATAAATGTTCGGTTGTTGAAAAACTTCCTCGACAATTTTGTAGTTACGCACAGCATACGTCTGATCGTGCGGCGTAGCTTTGATCAATTCCGGATTGATGCAGGAGGTAACATACGAATTCCAATATTCAGAGATCACTCCGATACGACCCAGTTTTTCAAAGTCACTTAACACAGTCGACATCGGGATCAGCGAGCTTGGCGCAAAATATTTAATATTGTAATGCGTGCTTGCTCCACCGATTATTACTGTTATTAAGGCAAGAATTTTAAGAAATAGCGCTCGCGATTTGTTCAATTCAAGAGTGTCGAGTATTAGAATAAGAGCAAATGATAATGTGATATACGTACAAGTAAAATATCTTCTCGGAACACTATTAAGAAACGTCCATTTTGAGAGCATAATGATTCCAAAAAGTAAAATGGATTCAAGTAAAAAGTAGATAAACCATTTTTTTGTCTGATCATTTGGTTTAAAATATTTCAACGAAAACAGAATTGTTCCGATAAGAATCAATACCAGGTATATGTAAATATTAGTCAGTGGCTCATCTGACGAAAATGTCAGAAATTCTTTCAACGTCTTCAGAAATATTTCAGCGGACTTCTTGATCATTTCAAAATCACCGAAAGTTGAATATGTGTTTTGTATTCCGGTCAGACCTTTAGCATAATGAATTGCCAGATAACCTGAAATTCCGCCGATAATAGAAAAAAGAACAAACGAAAATTTATTTCTATTGCTTTGAGAATTCTTGTTTTTAATGAAGAAGAATAAATTAATTGAAACCAATATTCCTGCAGAAACAATAGCCATGTC
>JAYUWA010000379.1:0-1513 GCA_043753795.1 Bacteroidota bacterium
CATTTTTCTCAAGCAAAATTTTGTGAATGCTGTTTTCTCCTGTTTGAGAAAATGTTGCCATACTTGTAACAGGTGGTTGCGCCGGATCTTCCTGACCGAAATACCAGATAATTTTATTGTCGGCAGTAAGAATTAGTGACATTGTTTGTGAAGCAGGTACTTTGGTTCTGTCTTCATCTTTGACTTCGTCTTTCACCGGCATGGTAATATCCATGGTCTTCGGTTTAGAGAACGTTGTAGTCATGATAAAAAATGTAAGCAGAAGAAAGGCAAGATCTACCATCGGAGTCATATCAACGTGAGTTGACGACTTCTTTGCGCGAACCTTCTTATGTTTACCTCCTCTGTCGGAGCCTTCTTGTTGTTGTACTTCTGACATTTTACTTCTTGACTAAAACCGTTTATTATTTAGCCGCTTCCGGAGCACCTTCCAAATTGGTGATGAGCGCGAATCGGTTTGCTTTATTATCCTGTAAAATTGAAATTACTCTTTTGATCGTCGGAATATCTGCTTCACGATCACCTTTGATTGCAAGGCTGAATCGTGGAGCAGCTTTACGGGCAGAATTTACCCAGATCGCTAATTCATTGTTGGTAGAATCAATAGGAATACCCTTAGTTTCTGCATTCAAGATTTTTCGCTCATCTGACTCTGCGTTTAGATATTTCTTCAAATCTTTTATCGGCATCCCAACTGATGAAAGAACTGAAAATCGCTTTTTTTCTTTTTCGTCGAAAGTTATATTAAAGTGACTTCCCAGACGATCAAGAATATCTCTTCTTATTTGCTGACCTTCAACATTGAAAAACACACGGCCTTTACCATCAATTGTGAGCATTAAAACGCCTTTGTCGGGAAGTGGAATCTGACTCACTGACGACGGCTGATCTACAATAACCGGTTCATCGGGACGAAACTTCGTTGTTAACATAAAGAATGTAACAAGAAGGAAGGCCAGATCAACCATCGGCGTCATGTCCAGTGAAGGACTCTTTTTGGCTATTTTTATTTTTGGCATCGGTAACTTAAAATGATGAGTCGTTTACTTTTCGAATTCCATAAAGGAAATCGAATTAGTTTTTGTTGCGAGCAGCGAACGATTGAACGATGCTGTAACCCGCTTCGTCGATGCCATAAGTGATGTTGTCGATCTTACTTGTGAACAAGTTGTAGAAAATGATTGCTACAGCAGATGACAATACACCAAGAGCCGTATTGATAAGGGCTTCAGAGATACCTGTTGAAAGAGCTACAGCATCCGGAGCACCTGCAGTTGCAAGGGCCTGGAACGCCTTGATCATTCCCATTACTGTTCCTAATAGTCCAAGAAGTGTTGCAATGGATGCAATCGTTGAAATGATAACAAGGTTTTTAGATAGCATCGGTAACTCAAGAGTTGTTGCTTCTTCCAGTTCCTTCTGTATAGCAAGTATCTTACGCTCTTTGTCAAGTTCCTTTTCGGTTTCCATCATGCGGTAAGCATCAATACCTGCTGAAACAACATTGGCAATT
>JAYUWA010000380.1:0-1511 GCA_043753795.1 Bacteroidota bacterium
AAAAACAGTTTGTCCTGAATGTCGCGGCACTCGACTTCGTCACGATGCAAATTATGTAAAGATTGGTGGCAAATCAATTACTGATGTCGTCTTAATGCCTGTTAGTAATAGCCGTGAATTTTTCGCTCAACTGGAACTAACAGTTTATGAGACTGCAGTAGCAAAACGAATCTTAGTTGAGATTACAAACAGGTTGCAATTTTTACATAATTTGCATCGTGACGAAGTCGAGTGCCGCGACATTCAGGACAAACTGTTTTTCCTCTGTATCGCGAAAGCATAACACGATATTGAATTTTGTAAGTCTGCGTTTCAACCCATTTAAAAAATGCAGAGAGTCCTTCGAAATAAGAATTTCCTGTCCATAGTAATTGTCTTTCTTCAGATGTTAACTGGTAAATTGGTCTGTGAATCGGGAAATCAAACTTGTATGCTTTTTTGATCAAGGCATCATTCCATTCTTTCATCTTCTCTCCCCGCCAGCAAACGATTGCATTATCATAAACAGAAAGTGATTTATCAGGAATTACAAGATCTTCATCAATTCCGATGATTGATCCGAAACCTTCGCAACGTTTACAAGCTCCAAATGGATTATTGAAACTGAAAAGTTGTGTACTTGGTTCTTCGAATGTCATTCCATCGGCTTCATACCGATTGTTGAAAGGCACTGCAGTATTTTTTTTATCATCGGGAATCAAAATTGAACATTCACCATGCCCTTCGAAAAAGGCAGTCTGAATGGAATCGCTCATTCGTGATAAGTTTGCTTCGTCATCAGTCGGCGTAACACTTAATCTGTCAATAACGATCTGAATTGCCGAGACAATGGGAGCAAGGGAAGGAGAAGTTTCATCCCCGACTTCAACTTTCTTTTTCTTGGTAGGCTTTGTTTTCTCTTTAGCCACAACACTTGACCCACCGATACTTTTAAGTAGCTTCTCATGTTCTTTATTGAGAAGGTCTTCGATCTTATAAATTGTTTCAGCAATACTTACACGCACAAAACCTTTTTGGATAAGAATATTCAGATCTTCTTCCAAAGTCCTTCCCGGATGTAAATAGAGTGGAGCTAAAATAAAGATCTTTGTTCCTTCATTTAAAGACTGAACATATTTTACAACATCTTCAACAGTTTGTCTTTTTACTGCAACACCGGAAATAGGAGAGATCGTGGTTCCGACTCTTGCAAAAAGTAATTTCAGATAATCATAGATTTCAGTTGATGTACCAACTGTAGAACGCGGATTTCGGGTATTTACTTTTTGTTCAATTGCTACTGCAGGAGATATACCTTTAATATAATCTACATCCGGTTTATCCATTCTTCCTATAAATTGCCGTGCATAGCTGCTCAGACTTTCGACATAGCGTCGCTGTCCTTCAGCGTAGAGTGTATCAAAGGCTAATGAAGATTTTCCTGAACCTGATAATCCGGTAATGACGATGAATTTATTTCTTGGAATAGCAACGTCTATATTTTTTAAATTATGTACCCGCGCACCCTTTAT
>JAYUWA010000381.1:0-4880 GCA_043753795.1 Bacteroidota bacterium
AGCAAAAGCAGAATCAAAACCACAATCTGCAACTAAAACGAAAGAAGAATCTGTTACAGTAAAAAAGGAACAACCGGTTTCTGAAAAGACATACGCTGAAGGTGTTCCTTCAGTTGCCGCAGAAAAAATACTTCGTGAAAAAGGCGTTGCTGCTGACAAAATAGAAGGAACCGGCAAAGGTGGAAGAATTACAAAAGCGGATGTGCTTAATCCCAATATCATTGACATGAGTACACGTGGCGGAAGAACTGTTCGTCGTGAGAAAATGACTATGCTTCGCAAAAAAGTTGCCGAGCGTTTAGTTGCAGTGAAACAAGAAACTGCAATGCTTACAACCTTCAACGAAGTTGATATGAGTGCCATTATGAAAATAAGAAAACAGTATAAAGATGTTTTCAAGGAAAAGCACGGAGTAGGGTTGGGCTTTATGTCATTTTTTACAAAAGCAGTTTGTGAAGCATTGATTTCATTTCCTGCAGTTAACGGACAGATCGATGGCGCCGAACTTGTTTATCATGATTACTGTGATATTGGAATTGCAGTAAGCGCTCCGAAAGGATTGATGGTCCCGGTTATTCGTAACGCTGAGAGTATGTCATTAGCACAGATCGAATCTGCAGTAAATGATCTGGCAACAAAAGCCCGCGATGGAAAAGTTACCATTGAAGAAATGACAGGTGGAACTTTTACGATTACAAATGGTGGCGTTTTTGGTTCTATGCTTTCCACACCAATCCTCAATCCGCCGCAATCTGCAATTTTAGGAATGCATAATATAGTAGAACGTGCAGTAGTAGTAGACGGAAAAATTGAAGTGCGTCCAATAATGTACGTTGCCCTTTCCTACGATCACCGCATCATCGATGGACGTGAATCAGTAGGCTTCCTCGTTAAAGTAAAACAAATGCTCGAGAATCCGACTTTGATGTTGTTTGGAGGAAATGATCCGACACGGACCTTACTCGCGATTTAACGAATATCTAATAACGAATAGCGGGCGCTGTAGCAAATTAGATTCTTGCTGCAACGCCCGTTATTCGTTATTAGTTACAAGGCTTCTGCAACGACCTCATTCACCTCCGGTACCAGTTGCTTTAACAATCGCTCAATACCCGATTTCAAGGTTACGGTAGATGACGGACAACCACTACAAGATCCTTTCATTACAACAGTCACAATTCCATCCTCGAAAGATTTAAAATGAATTGCACCGCCGTCTTGTTCAACAGCCGGTTTTACATATTCTTCTAACGCTTCAATTATTTTTGTTTCAATTGCGGAAGCGGTTTTTGTTCTTTCAATTGTTGGATCAGCAACTTGTTGATTAGGTCCGGTAAATACTTTTTCATCGTTCTCAAAAAAGTTTTTTAGAAAAGTTCTTATAATTGGAATCAGTTCATACCAATCCAGATCATTCGATTTTGAAAGTGTCACGAAGTTTGAACTTATAAAAACAGAAGTTATTCCGCTGAATGCAAAGAGTTGTTGAGCCAAAGGTGAATTGTGTGCAGCTTCTTTTGAAGTGTATTCAACGCTGCCTTCTTCCAATAAATATCGATTGACAACAAATTTCATCGCAGCAGGATTTGGTGTCGCTTCTGCGTAGATGTTGATGAGGATTTTTTCCATAAGGCAAAAGTACGGATTTTTTTTAAGGTCAGGTTCAAGAGAAAAGTCAAAAGACAAAAGTCAAAAAAATCTGCGGCTATTCTGCGTATTCTGCGCAACTCTGTGGGAAATACAAAACGCCTAAAAGGAGAAGTGTAAATTTCATTAGTTTTTTAACCATTATACCCCTATTTTTGCAATCTAATTTCCAGGAAGGCTTTATATTGATTTGCAACATCTGCAATCCAAATTCCGCAATCCGAAATAACAATATGAGGCGTCAGGTTGATTTTTTAATTATTGGGTCCGGTATTGCCGGTTTAACTTTTGCATTGAAAGTTGCTGAATTTGGTAAGGTTCTAATTATAACCAAAGCAAATGCTGATGAAACCAATACGAAATATGCACAAGGCGGAATAGCCGGTGTTTTACAGGCTCCTGATTCTTTCGAAGAACATATTAAGGATACGTTAATTGCAGGTGCAGGATTATGCGATGAAAAAGTCGTGCGAACTGTGATAACTGAAGGTGCTGATCGCATCCGTGAGATCATCGATTGGGGGACACGATTCGACAGAGATGAGAATGGGGAGTATGATCTTGCAAAAGAAGGCGGACATAGTGCAAACAGAGTTTTACACTACAAAGATGCAACCGGAAATGAGATCGAACGTGCACTGCTCGCACAGATCAGGAGTCATCCGAATATTTCAATGTATACGCATTACTTCGCTCTCGATATTATTACTCAACATCATTTAGGCGAAGAAGTAAAAAGAGCCAATCCGGATATCCAGAGTTTTGGTGCGTATGCACTCAATTTACATACAGGAGAAGTTGAAACTATTCTTTCAAAAATAACTTTAGTTGCAACCGGAGGTTCCGGACAAGTTTATCGTTCAACAACAAATCCTGTTATTGCTACCGGCGATGGGGTTGGAATGGTTTATCGTGCAAAAGGTATAGTGAAGGATATGGAGTTTATACAATTTCATCCGACGGCGTTATATAATCCGAATGAACATCCATCATTTCTAATTACCGAAGCTGTCCGTGGAATGGGTGGCATACTGAAGACAAAAGATGGTGAAGAGTTCATGCAAAATTACGATGAAAGGAAATCACTTGCTCCAAGAGATATTGTAGCCCGTGCTATCGATAATGAAATGAAAGTCCGTGGCGAGGATTTCGTATATCTCGATTGCCGTCATATCGATCATGAAGAGTTCAAATCTCATTTCCCGAATATACTTGCTAAATGTCTTTCACTGGGGATAGATCCTTTCACCGCAATGATTCCGGTAGTTCCTGCAGCCCATTACCAATGTGGAGGAATTGTCGTTGATCTCGACGGGAAAAGTTCGATCAATAATTTATATGCAGCAGGAGAATGTTCTTGCACAGGTCTGCATGGCGGAAATCGTCTCGCTTCAAATTCATTATTGGAGGCGTTGGTGTATTCGCATCGAGCTGCCACTGATGTTATAAATAGAGTAGGGGTAATAGAATTTAATACGAATGTCCCTGAATGGGATTCTGAGGGAACAGTCCAGCCAAATGAACTTGTACTAATAACTTCCAATTTGCGCGAGTTGCAAAATGTGATGAGCAATTATGTTGGTATCGTACGTTCTGATCAACGCTTGAAACGTGCAATGGACCGTTTACGAATTATCTATGGTGAAACTGAAGGTTTGTATGAACGAACTATTGTTTCACCCCGCCTTTGTGAACTGCGCAATCTGATCACAGTTGCTTATCTAATAGTGAAATCTGCACAAGCAAGAAAAGAAAGTGTAGGACTACATTATTCAACCGATTATCCACCAGTCGAAAAAATGATCTCATGAAGCGCAACGAACTTCGTCTCCGAATTTTTGAAGAGCATAACAATGATTCTTTTCTTCAGTTAGCTCTGGATATTTTTCAATATCAATACGAGAATAATTCCTTTTACCGGACTTTTGTAGAAGGATGTAAAGTGAATCCGAAACTAATAAAACAACTTTCAGATATTCCATTTCTGCCTGTCGAATTATTTAAGTCAAATGAGATTAAGACCGGAGATTTTCAAGAGCAAGCTGTTTTTCTAAGCAGTGGAACAACAGGAAGTGTTTCTTCAAAGCATTTTGTAAAGGAACTTGATCTGTATGAAGAATCTTTTATTAGAACGTTCAGATTTTTTTATGGCGAGCCTGAAGAGTTTGTTTTTCTTGCATTGCTTCCTTCATATCTCGAAAGATCAGGATCATCGCTGATTTATATGATGGAAAAAATGATCTCAGAAAGCAAAGATCTGCGAAGCGGATTTTTCCTCAATGAATTTGACAAATTGAAGTCTCTGCTGATGAAATTACGGGCAGAAAATAAAAATGTTGTTCTGATCGGAGTAACCTATGCGCTTCTTGATTTTGCTGATCAATATAGCCTCAGTTTTCCCGAATTGAATGTAATGGAAACCGGTGGAATGAAAGGTAAGCGTAAGGAAATGATCCGTGCAGAAGTACATGAGAAGCTAAAACCAGCCTTTGGAGTGAAATCGATCCATTCAGAATATGGGATGACAGAAATGTTATCACAAGCCTATTCGAAAGGCGATGGAATTTTTCATACTCCTCCATGGATGCGTATTTTGATTCGTGAGATGAATGATCCGCTTCAATCTGCTGAAATGGGCAAAAGTGGTGCAGTAAAAGCGATAGATCTTGCCAACCTGGACTCATGCGCATTCATTGCAACTCAAGATCTTGGAATTGCCCACAGCCCGACTTCTTTTGAGATCATTGGAAGATTCGATTTCAGTGATATTCGCGGTTGTAATCTTATGGTAGAGTAAATTTAATGTGTACTTTTGACCTCTCAATAAATTACAATGAATAAGACACGTCGTTTCGTTATCATCTTTATTTCTGTTGGTGTAGGAAGTTTAATTTCATTCTATCTCATTCAAAAGCGAATGGGATCATTAAGCAAACAAGATTATGTCAACCTCGGATTCAACTTTTTCTTTTCGGCTGCAATGGTGATTGGGGTTTCGATATTGTTGCAGAGGATGAATAATAAGTACGATAAGGAGCAGGGTAAAAAGAACGAATAACGAATAACTAATCACTAACCCGTTGTTCGAAACTCAAAACGTTCGCCCTTCGACTTCGCTCAGGGACCTTTGGTTTAGGGCAGATATGTGTGAATTTTTTGCGAAGAAAATTCCCTTAACCCACATTGCAGCAGTTTACCCCGCACCTCTTGTTAATCAGGCGGTTTGAAGTCGG
>JAYUWA010000382.1:0-4872 GCA_043753795.1 Bacteroidota bacterium
AACTTCCATTATCCCATTCATAAGTTTTCTGATAGGGAGAAGTTCCAACAGCAATCAATTGTCCATCGCACGCATTTAAACAAGTAACATTTTGTTGAACAATATTTAAATCACAATTACATTTCCCGGGCATATTCGAATCAAGCCAGGAAAGTCTTCTGCTCATCCAGTTTTTCAAATTCTGAATTTCACCTGCATAAGTTGAAGGTTGAGGTGAAGGATTCGGCCAAACATATGTACCTAGTATTGGCCACTTGTTAAAATTCCATTCTTTCGATTCACCTATCAACGTTGTTATCGAATCAATGACAGAGTTTATATGCGACAAACTGAGAACATTGCTTCTATAATCTGTCCATCGGCATTTCATCTGGTTCGTATAATTCGTATCCTGTAAAAGTTTTTGCCACCAGAACGGAACTTGCCAGCTATCGCCTGTACAACTGAATAAATAAGCCCAGCCGGTTGTGTCTGTAGCGCTGCAATAATTTGCATTTCCGTAAGCGATATCATAATCCCATACCGGTCCGGCTTTTAATGTTTTCTCTTTGTCTTTGTATAAGTATGAACTAATTCTATACCCATCGACATTTTTACTCAATTCATTCGAGAAAAAGTAATCTATCCATGAGCCATTACCAATGAACTTTGCATATCCTAAAACAGAATCGCGGAAGTTTGGTCCTGCTAAAGCATTTTCAAAACTATCTACATACGATTTGATATATGCCTTTTGTGAATTTACAAGACTATCAGTTGACGGATAATCGTATTGTATAAAAACACTTTGTCCATTCGCGTTATTGATCGGTGCGTAAGGAGAAGTCCAGCCATCACCTCCGCTTCCTGTGGTCTTATCAATTTTCACAATATATCCGCCTGTAATGTCTGGAGCGGAAATTTCTGTTCGTTCAAGTTTACTTATATCAACACGATTCTTATCACGCTTCAGACTTTCCATAAAAACATAGATTCCCCAATACTGTCCGTTCAAAACAACATCGACGTATTTTGTCTTCACAGCATAGTGTCCCATTTCATTTGCCAGCTGATATGAAACAACATTTCTACAAAATGATTTATCAGTGTAATTTGCACTTAGGATCCAATCATGTTCAGAAGGCATTCCAAGAAGTGAAGTGTCTACATCAATCAGTCCGCTGCTATCTCTGGTTTCAAAGCCAAAAGATTTTTTCGGAAACATCTGCGAGCTAGAACCTCTTACTTCTATAGCAATTTTTCCATTGTAGTTATTCGGAACATCTGTCAGATGATTTTTGTTGCCAATGCCATTGTCGATAATTTTCATATCAGCAATGATTTTTGGATCATCAGGAATTGATTGTCCATTGGTATTAATGATCACAATAGGCAACGACGATTGCGAAAAAATAAATGTCATCGCCGGAGCATTACTGAACTTTATATTCCACCCGGAAACTGAACCGGTGATGCCGTTGTTATTATCATCAATTACTCTCAACTGCCATGTTCCATTTCCAATCTGATTATTATTCACGCGCCACAAGTCACCTTCCGGTTT
The DNA here is from genome assembly GCA_043753795.1 of Bacteroidota bacterium. Classification (GTDB taxonomy): domain Bacteria; phylum Bacteroidota; class Bacteroidia; order AKYH767-A; family 2013-40CM-41-45; genus JADKIH01. The sequence continues at coordinate 1,544 of JAYUWA010000382.1, forward strand.
GTAAGTACCGATAAAAGGCGCACTTCCGGAAGTGACAGAATTGGTTGCACTATGTTTGAAAACGGTATTTGAATAATTGTCACCTGTACCTCCATTATCGGTTGTAAGTTCGATCAGTGTTCCATCAGGAGCAGCAAGAAAACAATCGATGTCTCTGTCCTGCGTATGAGAGATGTTGATGGTCACAGACTCTAGTCCATAAGTAAAATCAATCGAATTTACCAAACCACTTACTGCAATATTAAACCGTGAAGTGTCGGTCAGCGTAATAATTGAACCGCCGGTACCTGAAAATGTCTGAGAATTGGTTCTTCCAATTGAAAAAAGGAAAAACAGAATTCCGAAGCTGAAAATTCTGGTTGTTTTCATAAGAAAATATGGTGTGGTCTATAAATTTTTCAATTCACAAATTGGATGGAATTGATTTCTTTTATTTTACTAATTTAAGGCTTGAAAAGTTGTTTTAAATTTAGGAAAAAGCGGCTTGAATATTACAGTTTGACAGATGTATTAAAATGCTTAAAAATTTAAACACGGAGAGCACAAAGAAAAAATGGGAGGAAAAAGAGAATGATTATCCCGTTGTTCGAAACTCAAAACGTTCGCCCTTCGATTTCGCTCAGGGACCTCCTTCGACTTCGCTCAGGGACCGTGGGTTTTGGGCAAATATGTGTGAATTTTTTGCGAAGAAAATTCCCTTAAAAAATTGAAGCTAAATTTTCTTCGCAAAAAATTCACACATTACCACTTATAAGACGGTCCCCGAGCGAAGTCGAGGGGCAATAATTTCGGACAACGGGTAAATTATTTTGTCACACGAAACCACATACTCAATCTAAAAAAACCATTACCTGGTTCTTCTCAACTTTATCACCCTTTATCACCTTTACAGTCTTTACAACACCGTCGGAAGGTGACTTTAAAATATTTTCCATCTTCATTGCTTCCAGCACTACAATAGCATCACCTTTTTTTATTTGTTGACCGTTTTCAACCATGACCTGAAGAACCATTCCGGGCATTGGAGCCTTAATATCGTTCACCTTTTTGCCTGCAGCGCCGTCAATGCCCATTTGCTTAAGCAATTGATCGAAGCGATCTTGCACTTTTACATTGTAAATGTTGCTATTTACCTTAATATCAAAGGTTTTCTCATCTCTATCAAAAGAAATTATTTCAGCGGTGTATGACTTGTTCTCATGAAGTATATGAAATTTCCCTTCTCTGAATTCAAGAATATCGGCGTTAAAAGCTTTGCTATCAATAGAAAAACCGCCGTTTTCAGAATCTACACTAAATGATTTTTCCGCAACTGTGACCTTGTTCATATAGTAAAGGTAAAAAATTTACCTCTAAACCTTAATAAGAACTTAAATATTTGAAAAAAAATGGCTTTTTTTTATTCAAATTCTATCTTTGAACTATGCGAAAAATCTTGCTCTGCGGCCTTGCTTTAAGTATTGCTTTTACTTCCTGCAAAACTCCTGAAACGGCAGTTAAAAATGAATCCAAAGAAAAAAAACTGTATGCCATTCCTGAATATAAAGCTGCCTATACCAGACCCGCTGACTTAATCAATACCACGCTTTATCTTACACCATTGTGGAAAGAAAAAGAAATGAAAGGTCTTGCAGAAATTACCTTGAAGCAACATTTCTATCCATCCGACAGCATAACATTGAATGCTCGTAGTATGTCTATCTTGAATGTTTCACTGATAACCGGAAAAGACAAACGACAACTAAAATATGATTATGATAAATTGATATTGACCATTCGTCTGCCAAGAATTTACCAGTCGAATGAAGAAATAAAAGTTGCGATTGAATATATTGCTAAACCAGAATCGACTGTTTATCCCGGCGAGGTTTCATTTAAGAGTGACAAAGGACTTTACTTTGTTGATCCGGATAGCATCGACGATAGTCGACCAACTCAACTATGGACGCATGGCGAGCCGGAAAGTAATTCTGTATGGTTCCCTACAATAGAATCTCCTGAACAAAAAACAACAAGTGAAATTTTTCTCACTGTTGATTCAGGATTTAAAACTCTGTCGAACGGTTTACTGATCGAAACGATCAATAACAACAATGGAACATTTACATGGCATTGGAAAAATAACTTACCCGCTGCTCCATATCTTGTCTTCATTGGTGTCGGCGATTATTCAATTGTAAAAGATAAATGGAATGGAATTGAAGTAAGCTATTATGTTCATCCGAAATATGAAAAAAATGCACGACTTGCTTTTGGTAACACACCGGAAATGATGACCTATTTCTCAAAGCTATTAGGCGTAACTTATCCTTGGCAGAAATATAGTCAGATCGTTGTTCATGATTACATTTCCGGTGCAATGGAAAATGTTACTGCTGTAGTTCATGGAACCAACATGCATCAGGACGAAGGCTCGAACATCGACGACAACTATGAACATTACGTAGCTCATGAACTTTTTCATCAGTGGTTTGGAAATCTTGTTACATGCAGATCGTGGAGCAATATCACACTGAATGAAGGTTTTGCAAACTATTCTGAATATTTATGGAATGAATACAAGTATGGAAAAACAAAAGCAGAAAGCGATTTGAACAAAAGTCTGAGAAGTTATTTTCGTGCTGCAGAAAAAAGTGACCCGCCTTTGATCCGCTATCAGTACGATAATGCAGATGATATTTATGACAGGATCTCTTACAACAAAGGTGGCAGCATTTTGCATATGCTCAGAAGCTATCTGGGTGACTCTGCTTTTTTTAAAGGTCTGAATGTTTATCTCACTGAAAATCGGTTTTCAAGTGCCGAAGCCGATAATGTTCGTCATGCTTTTGAAAAAGTTACCGGCGAAGATCTGAACTGGTTTTTTAATCAATGGTATTTCAAAGGTGGGCATCCGAAATTAACTGTTTCGTATTCATGGAACGAGACAACGAAAAAAGAAACCGTCAGGATCAAACAGATCCAGGACCTCACAAAAAACCCTCTGTATAAATTACCGCTCGACATTGACTTCTATTTTGAAAATTCGATCGAAAGAAAAAGAATTGTATTGACAAAAAGTTCGGAAGTATTTGAATTCCCTTTGAATGAAAAACCGAAAATTGTTTCAGTAGATGCTGAACGAACACTAGTCGGAACAATCACTACAGAACGGCCTGAAGAAGAAACAATATTTTTATATGATCACTCAAAATATGTACGTGACCGTGGACAAGCTGTAACGACACTTGGATTCGTTCAGGATATAAATTCACCGGCATCGATGATGATAAGAAGAGCGCTGAAGGATTCTGCAAAAATTGTCCGGCAAGATGCACTTATCTATGCAA
>JAYUWA010000383.1:0-4855 GCA_043753795.1 Bacteroidota bacterium
TGGACGAGCATCTGCCGGTGTTGGTGCCCAGCAAAAACGACCTACCGGATTCGGAGAACCGGTAGTAGTGAAAGTCGCACCCGGGATACCTGCATTCCATGTCAGCGTTAAAATCTGACCGGGATCTGTTTCATTTGTAATGATGTCGAAACAAAGTTGACCACCTGTACAAGCTGAAGTTGCAAAGTTACCACCACCATTAATACCTGTTGCAGATGGAAGTGTGTTTGAACATGCTACTGTATAGATCTGTATATCTCTCATTACTGATCCAATCAAAACACCATTACGGTATTCCTGAATCAATACTGCTATAACACCAACTTCTGATTGAGTAGGGTGCATGAAAATATCACCATTCGTCTGGTTGATTGTTGTTGCAGGAGAAGAAGTTATAGGATTTGCAATTGAATAACCTGTTGCATATGAAACCGATTGGTTAGCACCAGTCCTTGGTGGAATGAAGAAATATACTAATGAATCACCATCAGCATCAATTACACCATGATTGTAAAAGTTGTTTTGACCAATACACTGAAAAGCTACCGGATAGTTCGCAAAAGTTGGCGAATTGTTGTTAGTAGTTGTGTTGTTCAAATAAGCTTCAAGATACTGTCCGTCACCTGAACCGAAATCCAATGTAGTGATGGCAGCATTACGGCAGCAGTTTGATACACTGAAGTTCCAATCCGGACACTGAGCAGGAAGAGTTACAATAGTTGTATACTCATAAGCCTGAATTCCCGGTGCTGTTCCACCTGCACATGTAGATGGATTTCCCGGACAGTTCAATGAAATTTCTTGTCCTGTTCCCGGAACCTGATTCAATGTTAATGACTGCGATACTCCGCTACCACAAACGTTTGAACCAACCTGAAGTGATTCAGTTAGTGGTGCGTCAATACCGAAACAATCACGGTAAAGTGTGTAAGTGACCAGATACTGGTTGTTACCGATATATTCATAGGTTAAATCTGCACCGGCCATGTGACTGGCTTTGGAGGTGTTTAAGCCCATGAAACATACTAAAGCAAAAAGAACACAAAGGTTCTTCCATAAGTTTCCGGTAATGGTTTTAGGGTAAATAGTTTTCTTCATTTCTATTTTTGTTTGTTTCTTTTTGACTTATTAATTAGGGTAAATTTAGTTTGTAGTCGGGAAAAAGCGGTATTTGTTTTGTAAATGAACTCAATGTTTGGGTGAGGCATCTTATTTCGCTTGTGAATTCCGCTTGAAATGAATTTGTAAAAGGCACTCTTACTTTTGAATGTTTAGCAATATTACCTTAAAATTCAATGCCAGTCAACCTTTCAGCCACTATTTAACAACTTTATTTCAACAAATTCTGAACAGTCCAAGCCTCTGCACTAGCATCAAATAATGGTTTGGTTTTCTGCCATGTACCTTTGAAAAGCGTGGATTGACGGTAGGTTTCGAGGTCCTTTTCATCTTCCCATGTTGAAAAAGTAAAATAAACCCGAGGATCTTTTTTGTCCTGAAAAAGCTGTAATCCCTTACAACCCTTGAATTCACTGATGTTTGGACGAACTTCTGCAAAGATTTTTTCGAAATCCTGAGTATGCTCCAAACGAAATGTCATCTTTACGATCCGGGTTATCATTTGAACTCTATCCTTATAGCGTCCATAACTTTTAACCCAAGTAGGCCAGCTGCATTACCTCGGTTCAATGCAATTTCCATATATCCATTCGTATTAAAAAAGGCTACAATTTCACCATTTTCAGTGTCCTCGTACGTTTTCGATAATTTAGAGATCGTATAATCGGATTTGCGCATAAAAATTACGAAATCACGGTTTTTATGTTCGTTATCAAAAAAATCTTTCTTGATATTCATGATGGCATTTCCAAATGAATCAATATATATGATAGACCCTCTTATCGTATTGGCATCAGTTGTTGGAACAGCAAAATAACTGGTAAGAACATTCTCTTGTTCTTTGCCTAATTGCATGGGAGTGCTACCATTGCCTAGTTTCACCAGTGCGTCTAAAACTATTTCTTCGACTACATTTCTATCTTCATGTTGACGCGCTTTCAGGTGATAAACTTTTTTAGGTTTTTCATCGAGCACCAAACTGAAGATTCCGCTGTCAAAACCTACAAAGTAATGGCCATCAGATTCTACGATCAGAAAAGGAAACGCAAGATCATGATTGTCCGGTCCGGTCAAACCTATATAGTGAATGCTTCCCTCAGGAAACTTGTCGTAACTCGTTTTAATAATATAAGCTGCAGTAAGAATATCAAAATGGGTAATTTCATGGGATATATCTATTATCTGGAGCAATGATTTTCGCAACATCAGTGAGCCTTTGAAACAGGCTACATATGGATCACAAATTCCCCAATCGGTGGTAAGAGTTAGAATTGGCATGGATAGATAAAGAGCATCTGATGTTGATAACTTATAGAATAGCTGAACTCAAAAGTAGACAGTTTTAGGTAGTATTGAAAAGAAAAATAAATAGACTTATTAAGAATTGAACGGTAATAACTTGTTCAATTTATTTTTAAATCAAAAACCTAAGAACATTGAGCGAAGTAGTAATCCCTATCGACACCTTTAATCCGGTTGAATTTTTTGGTGTAAACGACAGCAACCTTGAAGTGATAAGAAAAAATTTCCCTGAGCTGAAACTAGTAGCCAGAGGAAATGAAATAAAAGTTATCGGCGATGAAAAGAATATTCACATCTTCAGCGAAAAGATAAACCGACTGATTCAGCATTATCAGAAATTCGGAAGTCTGACTCCTGATAATGTCGAACATTTTTTAGCAGACACATCTGTAAAATCTGATTCCGCTCCGGCAGGAAACAATGGCGATGTACTTGTCTTCGGACAGAATGGAATTATGGTCCGTGCGCGAACTGTCAATCAGAAGAAAATGGTTGAAAGCTCGGAGAAGAATGATATCGTTTTTGCCATCGGACCTGCAGGAACAGGAAAAACGTATACTGCAGTTGCGCTTGCTGTGCGTGCTTTAAAGAACAGAGAGATCAAACGTATCATTCTTACCAGACCTGCAGTTGAAGCAGGGGAGAACCTTGGATTTTTACCAGGTGACCTGAAAGAAAAAATTGATCCGTATCTTCGTCCGTTGTATGATGCCTTGTACGATATGATCCAGGGTGAAAAAGTGAAAAGCTATATAGAGAGTGGAGTTATTGAAGTTGCTCCACTTGCTTTCATGCGTGGTCGTACACTGGATAATGCATTTGTAATTCTCGATGAAGCACAAAATGCAACAGAAAGTCAGTTGAAAATGTTTCTTACCAGAATGGGGCCATCAGCAAAGTTTATTGTTACAGGCGACGTTACGCAAATCGATTTACCACGAAACCAACCTTCCGGTTTAGTGCAGGCGATAAAAATATTGAGTAATGTAAAAGGTATTGATTTCATTTATCTCGATTCGCAGGATGTCGTTCGTCACCGATTGGTTAAAGATATTATTGAAGCATACAACAAGTGAACACAATGAAGATGGATGCGGCGCTGGCGGGGACAAATTTTAATTTTCCCGGACAACAATCTTTTTACAAAGGAAAAGTAAGAGATGTTTATTCTTTTGAAAAAGTTTTAGTCATGGTTGTAACAGACCGCATCTCTGCATTCGATGTTGTTTTACCCAGAGCGATTCCTTTCAAAGGACAAGTGCTGAATCAGATCGCTTTGAAAATGTTGCAGGCAACTTCAGACATTGTTCCCAACTGGGTGATCTCTTCACCGGATCCGAATGTTACGATCGGAAAAAAATGTGATCCCTTTAAAGTTGAAATGGTTATCCGTGGTTATTTATCCGGACATGCCTGGCGTGAATACAAATCAGGTAAACGCGAAGTATGTGGTGTAACATTACCAGAAGGACTAAAAGAGAATGATAAATTTCCTGAACCTATCATTACTCCAACAACAAAAGCATCTCACGGTCACGACGAAGATATTTCACGCGAAGAAATTTTAAGCCGTGGAATTGTGTCTGAAGCTGACTACATCAAGATGGAGGAGTATACCAGAGCAATCTACAAACGCGGAACAGAGATCGCAAAGAAAACCGGATTGATCTTAGTCGATACAAAATATGAATTCGGAAAATCAGGCGACCAGATCTATCTGATCGATGAAATTCATACTCCCGATTCATCAAGATATTTTTATGCCTTCGGTTACGAAGACCGTCAAAAAAACGGCCAGGAACAACGCCAGCTTTCAAAAGAATTTGTCAGACAATGGCTGATCGAAAATAATTTCCAAGGCAAAGACGGACAAACAATTCCAGAAATGAGTGATGAATGGGTGGATCAGATCTCCAAACGTTACATTGAACTCTATGAAAAACTCACCGGCGAACAGTTTGTTCCGGCAAACATTTCTAATATCAATGCGAGAGTAGAAGGGAATGTTCTTCGTGCGTTGGAGGGAATTCAGAATTCATAGTTCGAGATTTGTAATCCGTAATTTGTAATTCGAGATTCGTAATTCGAAACTAGTTTACGACTGCTGAACGCTCTCTAAAAAGATCATTATACATTTTAAAGTCTTCAGGACTTTCCCAGACCGCCGACCTCAAAGAGGTCGCATATTTGTAGAAAGGAAAGCCCTGCCGAACCCGACCTCGAAGAGGTCGCACATGATAACGTAATATTCTTTGTAATTAACACAATTTGTAATTCTTAAAGCAATAGAATGCACTCTCAAACAACTCGTTATTAGTTATTAGTTATTAGTTATAAGTTATTAGTTAACCCGTTGTTCGAAATTATTGCCCCTCGACTTCGCTCGGGGACCGTCTTATAAGTGGTAATGTGTGAATTTTTTGCGAAGAAAATT
>JAYUWA010000384.1:0-4822 GCA_043753795.1 Bacteroidota bacterium
CAAAGGTCAAAGGTCAAAGGTCAAAGGTTATAAAGCACTAGAAAAATTGAACTAATTATGGCTGATCTAAGATCGAATTTAGCAGGAATAAAATCTCCGAATCCATTTTGGCTTGCTTCTGCGCCACCAACAAATAGTGGCTATCAGATAATGAAAGCATTTGATGCCGGTTGGGGTGGTGCCGTATGGAAAACGTTAGGTGTACCGGTTGTAAATGTTTCCAGTCGTTATGGAGCGGTAAACTATCGCGATAACAGAATGGTTGGTTTCAACAACATTGAATTGATCACTGACCGGCCGTTGGCCGATAATCTACGTGAGATCGAAGAGGTAAAAAAAAGATTCCCTGATCATGCAGTGATTGCATCATTGATGGTTGAAACCCGTGAGCAATGGCATCAGATCGTAAAAGATGCTGAAAATGCGGGTGCAGATGGACTTGAATTAAATTTCGGTTGTCCGCATGGAATGTGTGAACGCGGAATGGGTTCAGCAGTTGGACAAGAACCGAAGATATTGAAGATGATAGTTGAATGGGTTAAAGAAGTTGCCAAAGTTCCGGTAATAGTAAAACTCACTCCAAATATTTCTGACATCACACGACCTGCTATGGCAGCGCGTGAAGGTGGCGGCGATGCCATTTCTCTGATTAACACTATTCAAAGTATTGTAGGTGTCGATATAGATAAATTCGTTCCTTATCCGATCGTAGATGGCAAGAGTACTAACGGCGGGTATTGCGGTCCGGCAGTGAAGCCGATTGCTATGAACATGCTGAAAAATTGTGCACAACATCCAAATGTGAACTTACCAATCTCCGGAATCGGCGGAATTGAAAACTGGCGTGATGCAGTAGAATTCATTTTGCTTGGAGCAACTAATGTTCAGGTATGTACTGCTGTTATGCATTTTGGTTTTGGAATCATTCGCGAAATGAAAGCCGGATTGGAAAATTACATGGACGAAAAAGGTTTTAAGACGCTCGATGATTTCAGAGGAAAAGCGTTGCCGAATATTATGCATTGGGAAGATTTGAATTTGAAGTATAAAGTCGTTGCAAATATTAACGAAGAAAAATGCATTGGTTGTCAGTTGTGCTACACCGCTTGTGAAGATGGAGCACATCAGGCAATAGGGCTTTCTTCTGATCCGTTGAATCGTATTCCACATATCATTGAAGAAAATTGTGTCGGATGTAATTTGTGCTCACTGGTTTGTCCTGTAGAAGAGTGTATTGAAATGGAAAGACGCGATGATGGCAAGCAGGAAATTACATGGAAAGACAGAACACTTGCCGGTAATATTCCAACAACTTTCGATGACGAACTAGCCGGCGGAAGACATCATTGGGTTCCGGAGCCGGCGGCTGCTTTGGTTACTCCGAAGCCGGTGCATTATAAGGGGTAAGTTCAAAAAAAATCCGGCCACCACCACAGTAACCGGATTAATAAACCTGTTAAACTAACAATCAATTTTTTTTATTCCTGAAATAATTTTTGATTTTTATTTTGATCGAGAATAATTCTCAGACTTGTGCTGATTACTAAAGCTGCAGACAGTGCCGCAATTCTTGTCCATGAAATGGATTCGATGTATGATAATACAGGCGTGATCGCAGATGAAAGTGTAAAATCAAATATAGCACTGAGAACGACTAATAGTGCTGCAGTAAAAACGTAGAATCTTACTTTTCTTGAATATAGAATTCTTGGAATGAGAATTCCTGAATTAATTGCCCCTACCAATCCTACTAAAAGTGCAAGTAAAATTTTGTCATCCTGAGAATTCAGGAAATAGCTTGTGTATGCAACATTGTTGAACAATGCAAACAATAATAAAGGAAGGAACACAAGCCAGGCCGCAAGGTGGAGAATAGCAATAGCGTAGCTGTTGAAGCGATTCATTATTATAGACAATTAGGTATAACAATGATACACATCAAAACCTGAAAAATTACAAACAGAATATTGAAATTTTCAACTTGCGATAAAAGGTCAAATATCAGCGGTAAACTATCCCAAAAATAAAGGCCCCTTCAGTTAAGAAAGAGCCTTCGCGTCCAATTCAATTAGTTATTTAACTAAAATTAATCGACCATTTATCACCTTGTTATTATTTGAAATTCTGTATAGATACATACCAACCGGAAGTTCTTCTGCATTGAATTCAACACTGTATCGGGATCCTGCTTCAATTGTACCATTGAATAGAGATGCAACTTTTTGTCCGGAAATTGTGAATACTTCAACTGAAGTCATTCCAGAATATTCTGTCGACATGAATTCGATTACGGTCTTTGAACTGAATGGATTCGGGAATGCATTGACTTCGAAATCTGATATCTCTTCTTCAATGTATTGTTGATCCGTCATTCTGTTTCCACCTACACCGAAATTTACATTGGTACATGGTATTCTTGTGATCGGTCCGGAGTAAGTTCCAACATAGTCACCAATTCCAGTTCCTCTTGCTCCTGCTACGGTATAAAGTCTATAGTTTTCAGGTGAGCCTGCAGGATCATTATTTGCATAAACTGTTGTAGTGTCGCCATCAGCAGCCTTCACTCCTAACAGATTTAAATCAGAATTGAATGATGAATAGACTGCGGCACTCCACTTCCATTCTACATTCGTAACACCAGGCCTACTGGCAGTCCACACACCTTTCCAGGTAATGGAAGTCAGATTTCTCAAGATGGTACTCGGAAGCTGATGGGCATATCCGGAAATAAAATAATTGCCGGAAATATTTGGAGGAGCGACAGTCATCCATTCTATTCCATTGAAAGTAGTTGTTGCAATAGATACCGTATCAGTAATCACAAGTTTTGCAACTTTCGGATTAACATTGAATCGTGAGCTGGCAATATTCTGATCAGTAAAGCTCAACATCAAAGGATAAGCTCCAGTATAATTAACTTTAACTACAGCACTGAACCATATCGTCCTTCCAATAGCAATATCATTGTTATTGAAACTTGCTACAATCCGGCTGAAATCGCCTGGAGATTTGGTTACAGCAATCGTAGTTGACAGAATTGACATACATCCTTTGGCATCGGTAACACGAACATTGTACGACCCGGCTCTAAGACCTGTTATTGTAGATGTTGTTTGTCCTGTATTCCATAAATATGTAAATGGTGCTACTCCGCCTGTCACAGTTGCGACAGCATATCCCTGATAACCATTAGCACAATTTCCAGGGAACCCTTTTGCTGAGGCTTTCATTGGAGCTGTTACAACTCTTGTAGCTGTACTTGTACATCCTGTAGAATTTTTTACAGTAACAGTGTATGTTCCACCGGCTCTTAAAGATAAAAACTGTTTCGTTGATCCGTTGTTCCATCGATATGTAAAACCTGGTGAAGCAGTAAGTGTAGTTGCACCGCCCGGACAAATGAAATCATTTCCGGAAATTGAACTTATCGGCAATGTTCCTTGTGTTACATTAACAGAAGCAGAAGCAGTACAACCTGCTATATTTGAAGCTTGAACGGTATATACTCCCGGAGTAGAAATAGTAGTACATTGAGTTGTATCACCGTTACTCCATAAGTAGGAAGACATTCCGCCGGTTGCACAAATTGTTGTAGAAGATGAAGGGCAGAAAGATAGTATTCCAGTAACGATCACTTTCGGCAAGGAAGGATTTGCAACAACAGAAGTGACATTGAGTGAACAACCATTTGAATCTCTTACCGTCACAACATAAGTTCCTGCTGCCAATCCGACGGCAATATTTGTTGTTTGAACAGGATTTGTATTCCATGTGAATGTGTATGGTAATCTTCCGCCTCCGGGTGTAACTTTTGCGGTTCCGGTATTTGCAATACAACCTGTTGGAGTTGTTATCATAGTACCGGTTACACGTGTTGGTGAAGGTAAGATCACTGCAGAAGCAGATTTAGTACAGCCTTTAAAATCTGAAACTGTATAGTTATATGTACCTGCAGTAAGATTGGTTCGAGAAGATCCGCCATAGATATATGGGGCTGTACCACCAGTTGCTGTTAATGTAACACTTCCTCGTCCGTTGAAGCACAGGATCTGATTTGGTGTTGCAACCAAATTCAATTGTGCCGGAGCCGGATTGACAATTACATTCGCAGAATCGATACATCCATTTGCATCTGTAAGAGTGAAAAGGTATGAACCCTCAAGCAGTCCTGTAGTTAATTGATTATTGAACGTATAAGGTGCTGTACCGCCTGTTGGAGTTAAGGCAACACTTGCAGTACCACCAAAACATCTGATCTGAGTAATATTAGTAATCAGGGTTGGTAAAGATCTTACTGTAACATTAGTAGTTATTATACTATCACAGCCTAAATAATTTCCATTGACAAGAGTTGTTACATAACTGCCTGAGACCAGCGGATAAACTGTTGAGTTATCAGGTAAGACCAGTGCGTTTCCTGCACATACAATAAGTGTACGTGAACTGGTTGAATTTGTGATCACACTAAGAGTTGTATTAATCACGCTATCACAACCTGAAGCATTTGGCATAATGCTGATATAAGTACCTGCAATAGAAACCGAGTTTCCATCAGGCAAAATATGACTATACCCATTACAGATCGTTGCATTTGCTGTAGAATAGGTAGTTGCAGAAACAGATACTGTTGTTGTAATTATCGAATCGCAGCCATTTGAATTTAACACATTTGCCAAATAGACACCAGGTGTTGATACAATTGTACCATTAGCGAGTGTATAAGAAGCACCGTTACAGATAGTCACATTGTGTGCAGAAGTGAAAATCTGTAGTACAGTTAAATTTGTTGTGATCAAAGAATCGCAGCCTGCTGAATTTTGAA
>JAYUWA010000385.1:0-4811 GCA_043753795.1 Bacteroidota bacterium
GGTGAACATTCCGCCAATCGGGTGATGGGAACTTTGCATTTTATTCAAGCGATGTAAAAGGTGATTATATAATTGATAATACAGATTGCAATATCATTGAAAGTGATCTTACCCTGATGCTCACCGGTTATCAGATCTCTGACGTGAATGGCGATGGAATTGTTGAGTCTGTTGATTTCGCAATTCTGGAGAATAACATATTTACGTTTATTGCCCGGCCTTGAAATCGTTCAGGTTTCTAAGTGAAATGTTTGATGGCTTAAAACACTTCATTTAGAATTGTTGTTAGTAAAAAAAACAGAAAAGTCCATTTTCCCTTTAATTACGCGATCTTCAAAACTAAAAATAAATAAATCAGATTTGCAAACGAATGGTTTTTTTTTAAATTTGTTCACATAGGGTATTACTTCTTAACTTATACTAATTCTAGAATCCCATGAAAACAATTACCTGCCTGATTCCGATTTTCCTTTTTTTATGCAAGATGTTTGCACAATCGCCCGGTGGAATTGCAAAACCTGATGTCTGGTTAAAAGGAAATTTTTCTTCTGATGAAAATCGCATGACTACGATCAATTTTAATCCTGCAATTGCAATGGAGAAAGGTGCGGTCAAAGTTAACCTGGATGAAACCATCGAAGAGTTGCAACGGGTTACTGTGTTTACAGTTTATCATGACTCTATAACTGACAATCAAAAAAACATCTGGGAAATAAGAGGAGAGTTCGGCGACCTCTCACTTTCACCGGACCACGTTGCAAGCAAAAGCAAGAATATTAATGTACCCGTTAATAAAAATCACCAATTGACATCTAGTGCAAAATCGGAAACATTCATTCATACTTTCTCCGGATCTTTTATTAATGACGTTTCTTCAGGCAATGACACTGAATCTTCTGTTAACTTCGGTAATATAGATGGATCAGCAGACGTTTCACTGAAAGCTATCGCAGAATTGATCATCTACAAAAGATTATTGGATGAAAATGAAATGACCAAGGTAGAAAGCTATCTCGCATTAAAATATGGTGTTTCAATGGAACAGAATTATTTAAATGGAAAAGGAGCAATAATCCGGAATTGGGAGAAACAGAAAAGGTTTTCACACCATATTGCAGGTATCGGAAGAGATGACTTAAGTGCGCTCTACCAGAAGCAAAGCAGTAGCTGTACTTCTTCCGAAGACCTGGTAATCGGAGTAAATAAGATCGTTACAACAAATGCACTGAATACCGGAAAAATCAACGATGGAGATTTTTTGATCTGGGGAGATAACGGAGAAGAATTTATTGCATTGAATCCATCTGATTTGGTAAATGAATATTTATTCTCAGAGAAAAAATGGTTGATAACTGCTACCGGCCAAAACAGCAATACGATTTCAACAGAAATTAAAATCAACACAAAAACATTTCTTCCGAAAAAATTTCCTGCAACGAATTTTTACCTGGTAATTGATCGATCAGCATCTGGATTTAAACATGAAAGTTGTGTTTATATAACTCCTGATGATATTTCACCATATGGTATTGCAACTTTCAAAAATATTTTGTGGGATACAGATGGCTCCGGAAAAGACAACTTTACATTCGCATATAAGCCCGATCCCATATCTGACATTAGCATTATAGCGTCGGATTCTGCAAACAATAAATTAAACATCGAGGATTCAGGTCTGAAATCATTTTCCACTTTTCCGAACCCTGTCACTGGCGGTATCTGCCGGGTCGATATTCAGCTGGATGAGCCAACTGACTTTGAAATTAATTTGTATGATCTTTCTCAACAACTTATAAGTTCCAGGAAAGTAACCGGACAACAATCCTATCAGTTTACTGAACACATCAATGGAAAGCCCGGATCTTATATTTTTCAGTTCATCTCATCAGATCGGGAATATTACAGAATCATCATCGTGCAATAATTTCAATTATTGCAGTACCAAAATAGTCCAACCATTTTTTCTATTTTAAAATAGTCCACATGAAAACACACCAACTTGTATCACTTATCGCTCTGCTCCTATTCAACTTTGCTACCACACGAACTTTAGCTCAAGGGGAGGCTGCGCCGTCGCAAAAGGGAAATGAAATGGAGATCCTTCCGGAAGAACCGGAAACAAAAGCGACATTACAGAACTCGATAAAAAATTTATCGTTTCCTGATCCCACTGAAGAAATTACGGTGATCAAAATTCCGGAAGCCAATCAATCGGGCAATGCTGTAGTATCCTTCCCTGTAAAATTGCCAGGCGGACGTGACGGCATGGAACCCGAACTAAACATTCAATATAACAGTGAAGGTGGAAACGGATGGCTGGGTCTAGGTTGGGATCTTACAATAAATGCTGTTGCAATTGAAACACGTTGGGGTGTTCCAAGATATGATCCAACTTTGGAAACAGAAACTTATTCGGTAAATGGAGCACAGCTTAGTCCTGTTGCACATCGCGCACTTCCGGTTTCAAGAACATCAGAAAAACAATTCCATTACAGAGTCGAGAATGCTTTTGATAAAATCATTCGCCATGGAAATAGTCCAACCAATTATTGGTGGGAAGTGACTGACAAAAGTGGAACAAAATATTGCTACGGTGGCACTGCCGCGGGAGTTGATGTAAACGCGGTGCTCAAAGATGCAAACGGCAACATTGCTTTTTGGGCGTTGACAGAAATGCGGAACACGAACAACAATTTTGTAAAGTATCAATATGTAAAAGTTACGGACCCGGGAAATGCCGGTGGAAATCCGGGTATCGATTTATACCTCTCATCAATTACATATACTGGTCACAATACAACTCCAGGAAAATATACCATCGATTTTATTCGCAACACGCAGTTGTCAGAACCACGACGACCTGATGTTTCCATTAATGGAAATTGGGGATTTAAAAGAGTAACTGCTGATCTACTCCGAAAAATCATTATCAAATATAATGGCCAGAATATCCGGTCGTATGAGCTGTCATATATACAGGGACAATTTTACAAAACTCTTTTGCAGAACATATCTGAATATGATTTAGTCGGCACATTATTCAACACGCATACGTTCGAATATTTCAACGACATACAGACTGGTAGTGGTGGCGGAACATTTACACCGCTTGCTCCTGAAGAAACCTGGCAATCACAAAACGATAATGTAACCGGAGATTTTGTTACTCCCGGGACATCTTTATTTAACGACTACGCTTCTGCACTTAGCGGCAGTAAATCATTTGGTAAAGGCTTTGGCATGGCGCTTACGATTGGACCTTGTGGTGATCCATCTACAAAAACCAACACAGCAGGAGTTTCTTTTGGAGTCGCTCAATCGAGCAATGAAGGAATGCTCGCATTGATCGATATCAATGGCGACAGACTTCCTGATAAAGTATTTAAAGAGGGTAATAATCTTTATTTCAGGGCTAATCTTTCCGGCCCCGAGGGCGTGATGGAGTTCGGTTCGAAGCGCCCAATCAATGGCATCAGTAATTTTAGTCTTGGTAAAACTTTTTCCAACAATGTTGGAATAGAATCACACTTTGGAATTTTTGCCGGTTTTACAAGATCAAGTGCTGATCAGATTACGAGTACCTATTTTACCGAAGTCAACGGTGATCAGCTGATCGATATCGTAAAAGACGGTGTTGTGTATTTCAACCATCTTGATAATTCCGGAAATCCAACGTTTACCACAATGAGCGACGATACGCCAAGTCCGATAAATGCAGCAGGTGGTATTGATCCTAATTTAGTAACTCAGGATCCGGCAGAATTACAACAAGCAATCGACGATCATCCGCTTCACGATATGGTAAAAGTGTGGATCGCTCCATTTAATGGAACGGTCAGTATCACAAATTCTGTATCGCTGATTCAGGACCCAAATCCTGAATTTGCTGATGATAGTTTCCGTGATGGTGTCCGTGTTGCAATTCAGGTAAGAGGAAATGAATTATGGAATGACAGCATTCCTGCAAATGACTTCACTCCGAAAACTCCCACGAATGTTAGCAGTATCGTGGTTTCAAAAGGAGATCGAATTTACTTCCGCGTGCAATCACAATTTAATGGTTCGTGGGATCAGGTTCAGTGGACTCCACAAATCACCTATTCAAATCACACGCCCGATTTAGTTGACGCGAATGGTTTACCTGTTTACCAATTTACTTCCGACCAGGATTTTATCATTTCCGGTCCGTATTCAACAGGCATGGCAATCAATGGGGTAATACATATCGAGGGAACGTTCATCAAGCCCACTACTACGGATGATCTCACAATAAAAATTTTACGCAGAGATTCTAATGAAGTTGATTCTATTGTACTCCTTCAGAATTTTGCTGCAAATCTATCTTCGAACTTTCCAATTTCAATTAATATGCCTGTTACAAAAGGCGATCATTTTTATTTTAGTGTGTTAAGCAATACCAACATCGATTGGAGCACCGTGACTTGGGACCCATATCTTTTTTACACAGCATCAGGAGATCCTTCCATTACACAGCTCTACGACATTAATAATAATCCCATTCTCGATTTTTATCCAACCGTTGATTTTCAGTCGTACAACCGGTTAATCGAGCGCTCACTGGCGTGGACGGGCTCTGTCAGCGATACTGATACGGTTATTGTCACTCCTACACCCGGATTTTTTGCTACAACTGAATCGGGCAAACTTGTATTCTCTATTAAGAAACAAAACCAGCTCATTGCGAAACAACTTATTTATGTCACCGCGGGAAATGTTGGAAGTGTAATCACAGATACTGTTATTGTTTATCCCTAAGAAAAGCTGTTTATGGAATATTTTACTGACAGCGT
>JAYUWA010000386.1:0-14487 GCA_043753795.1 Bacteroidota bacterium
AAATTTTCTTCGCAAAAAATTCACACATTACCACTTATAAGACGGTCCCCGAGCGAAGTCGAGGGGCAATAATTTCGAACAACGGGTTAACTAATAACTAATATCAAGCGCTGTAGGTAGGTTTCACTTCATTCCACTTCATTCCACTTCATTTTACTTCATTCCACTTCACTTCATTCCACTAAAACCGCACAACTACTCCCGCCATCCAATTCACTCCTGCTTGCGGATAGTAGTAATTGTAATCTGTTCGTTGATTTGAGCTGTAGTCGCTGAAAGTATACCCGTTTGAACTGTACATTTCTCCAAAAATATTATTGACCTGAAATTTGAATTCGATTCCTTTGAGGCTTTTAATAGATGGTGAATAGTTTCCGCTCAAATTCGTCAGGAAGTATGAATTCAAAATACTGTTTTCGTTCCCGGTATTATCGAGATATTGTTTGCCTACATATTTTGTATTCGCTGTGAAGCGTAATGGTTTGAATGGTTGGTAAGAAAGTTCCACACTTGAAATGACAGCAGGCGAAAAACTGATCGGTGAATTTTTATATGTATTCATCCGAAGTCCGTCAAGGTCATAATCGTATACATATTCGTTGTAAATTTTGATTTTATTTTCGCTCAAAGTTAGATTTGCATTCAATGCTAACTTTTTTGAAATATTGTATCCCAATTCAAGTTCAATTCCTCTGCGATAACTGTCTTTTACATTTTCACGAATGTATTCTCCAACTTCATTGATGTTGCCGGTTAGAATAAGTTGATTTTGGTAATCCATATAGTATAAGTTTATAACAGCAATTAATTTGTTGCCTGTGAATTTATAACCAGCTTCAAAGTCGATCATGCTTTCGGCATCGGGACGAGTAATAGGAGTGGAGGCCAAGTAATCATCGCGAACCGGTTCTTTATGTCCCAATCCTGCGAAAATATAAATGCGACTTTTGGAAGAAGTTTTATATGTTATCCCTGCTTTCGGATTAAAGAAAGCGAGGTCAGTGTTGTTTGATGCATCAGGAATAATCTTGCTGAAATTGTATTTCACAATTCTTTCCTGAACATCGCCGGTGAGTGTGAATTTATCATTCAACGAATACGTTGCTTTGAAAAAAACATTCACATCACTTTTTGATGAATTGTCGTCATAATATGTGTAAGGAAAAGTTGAAGCAGGAAATATTCCTGCAGAAATAATTTCATTGTAATGCCGGCCTTCATAATTATAAATTCCGCCACCAAGTCTCAATTCAAGAGAATTCAATTCATAATCAAATGACCAGGTTGCTCCATAGTAATCAGTCGACAACCATTTTCTACGAACGATATCGGTTTGGTCTATCGTCGAATCGCCAATCACAATACTGCTGAATCCATAACTGCTCAGATCAGCAAGTGGATTGAACTCTTCATAATAACCTTCACCCTTTGTATAATGTAGCCCAAGATTAGCTGTCAGTTTTTTGTTTACAGTGCGTGAATAAAAAAACTGATAGTAATCCTGCTGATAGTTGTCAGTCTGATTTTCATAATACCGAAGATTACCGAATTGGTCAGTGTATTCACCGGCAGGATTATAGGTGCGATCTACCTTTAACTGATCTTCTGATATCCCGTACCATGCTTGATATGTTTTTTCTTTTCCGGAAATGATCACTGCACGGATGAATTCTTTCTCATTATAATATCCGCCACTCAAACTAAATGAACGCAGATTGGAAGTCGCTCTGTCAATATAACCATCAGAATTGATCATCGACATTCTGCCATCGATCGTAAAGTGTTTATTGAGAATACCGGTGCCGAATGACACAGTGTTTTTATTAGTATTGAATGAACCGATCGATGAACTGACACCGGCATAAGGTGTTTGCGAAATTTTTGTTGTCTGTAAATTGATGCTTGCACCAAAAGCACCTGCTCCATTCGTTGAACTACCAAGTCCCCGCTGAAACTGAATATTGTCGGTTGAAGAAGCAATATCAGGCAGATCAACCCAATAAACTTGATGCGATTCTGCTTCGTTAACAGGAATACCATTGATGGTAACATTTACTCTTGTCGGATCATTTCCACGCACACGGATTCCTGTATATCCAACTCCGTTACCGGCATCAGAAGTAACAACAACAGAAGGTAGATTGCTGAGTAAAACAGGAAGATCCTGTCCAAGATTGTTTTGTTCCAGCTCTTCTTTACTGATATTGTTGTATGCAGCCCCGGTTCGCTGATCGACACGTGTGGCATTTATAGTGATCTCATCAGCCAGATAGATCTTCAGATCAAGGATGATCTTGTTTTCTTTGTCGGTATTGATCGTTATCACTTGCTGCTGATATGCAACATGAGAAATAGTTACTTCATGGTTGCCATCCGGCATCCTGCTGAATAAAAAATTTCCTTGAAGATCTGTAGAAGTGGCGACAAAAGAATTTTTAAGCCGCACAACAGCCCCTGAAACCGGCAGTAAATCTTTGGAATCGACGATAGTGCCATGTAAATTCTTTTGCGCAAAAATGGTTGCGATAGAAAAGCAAAGTGTAATAGTAATCACACTGATTTTGACAAAAAGTCCGGAAATTAAATTCATTGAATGATCTGTTAGGCAACAAGCGTTCAGGATGGGTGCATGAACGTAAACAAAGTGTTTTACCTTTTCCCTTCGCAGGCATTATCCTGTGCAGGTTTTGTGGGTGTAATCTCAGCCCTTTTTCAAGAGCACCCCATAGATTCGAGACAAATGTAGGGTTTTTGTGCTTTAATTGGCAAAACCGGAAAAAATAAAAGTTTTTATGGAAGAGTGTCTTTTGTGATTATAATTCTGATAAAGGTCTGTAAGACTGACTAAAAAGTATCGAATAATTATTATTTTTACTTAATAGTTTAAAATCCAGTTTGGTTATGAAAAATCATTATTTAATTTGGTTGATTATTATTCTTTTTTCAAATGCTGATATTTTAGCGCAATCAATAGTTATTGATTCAGTAGTTGTTAAAAGTTGCCTTTACAAACCTGGAGATGAACCGGATTATAGCGCAACTACAATTGATTCATTCAGTGTGGATCGATCATTAATAAGCAGCACACAATTTGATTCTACAATTTCCATAATGTCTATTGACAATTACAATTATTCTTCATCCGGGAAATTGTTGTTGCATACTCGTCAGGATTTTTTTGCAGGTGTTTTTGTTGATTCAGTTAGCCACTCCTATATTTACAATGCTACCGACAGTTTATTAAATTACACATCTATGATGTATAATTCCGGTACATTCTTAGGAAGCACGCGGATTATTTGTCAGTATGATAGTATTAATCATACAAAACTGGAAACTAAGGAGACTAGCAATAGTTCTGGGGTATGGGTTCTTCTTTATCAAGTGTTGTATTCTTTCGATCCTGCTAATAAGTTGATTGGCCAAGTAAATAGTTATGCGACCGGAGGAATTATAACTAGAATAAATTCCAAATGGTTTGAATATCTTTCGAACGATTCACTTGATTTATATTACTTCAGCGATTATACAGCTTTAACACAAAATGATTCAGGAATGTATAATTATTCTTACGATACAATGGGATATTTGATTTCAATTGAAAAGTTTATTTGGGATTCTGCGAATGCAACTTTTGGTATTCCTCTTGAACATTGGGGAATTTATTATGATTCCACACATACAATGATCGGAAAAAGTTCAGGATGGTATCTTGGAGTTCCGGGTGATCCATGGGAATTGAACGATACTACCTATTATCAATATGATGCATTTCAACGACTGATTTACGAACATCAGGGTATTATGCCACACTGTGGGAATTGGACTGCATACATATACTATTCAGGAACAAACAATATTGATTCAGTAAATTATTGTCGCTGGTGTACGCATTCAGGGAGTTGTTCTTTTTGTAAATATGAATATTTTTCATTGATACTTGATGTAAATGAAGATCAGAATGAACGCTTCACAATTTTCCCTAATCCAGCCAATTCAAAAATAAATATAAACCTGCCGCAGAAAGTTGGTGGTCATGGGAATGTTATTGTAACAGATTTGCAATCAAAAATTGTTTATCAAAAAAACAATTTGCTGTTAAACGGTACACTTGTGATAAACGATCTTGATTTACTACCGGGCATTTACTTCATCACGGTTGTCAATGCAGATTTTACAAGAACTCAAAAACTCCTGATAGCGAAATGATATCTGTAAAACTTCAGGTTGATTAATATTCTGTTTTTTCTGTAATTTATATTTGTTCGTTAAATTTCATTTCATACTTTGTAGTCAAATTATCGCCATTGTTATGAGAAAAAGGATCTTCATTTTCTTACTGTTTACATTGCTGTTCTCCGGAGCATACGCTCAAAAATATTACATGGGCATCGGTGCCCGGGCCGGAAAGTTTTACACCGGAGCGTCTTTCAAATATTTTTTCAACTCAACCAATGCAACCGGAATTCAACTGGAGGCTGCATATGCCAATATTACTGTTGGCGGATATAATCTGAAGGGCTTTCTCATAAAACAAATTCCTTTTAAAGTTCCTATCATTCAGTTGCCGCTAGATTTCGTTTACGGAATTGGACTTCATGCTGCATATTTCCCATTTGAACCACAGGGTTATTATAAAAAGGTTGATGGAGATGCAGTTTATTATGACAAAGCTGTAGTCACAATGGGCGTTGATGCAACAATTCAGATCGAGTATAAAATTCCGAAAGTGCCTTTTACATTGACGATTGATGTTGTTCCGTTCTATGAATTCGTAAACCGTGGACCGGAAGTCGTCGATTTTGGAGTTTCAATTCGTTATGTTTTTAAATAGAACTGCATTGTTACGAATTAGCGGCTAAAAAATTCTCGACAGCTTTTAAGGCATTTTCATATCGTGCCTTGCCTTGACCTTGTATAACTGCGTAGTTCAATTTTCTTAGATCCAGTTCCTTTTTATACCAATCATAAAAATAAACTCTCCTGTCTCCATTCTCTCTTACATTATCTGAGACAAATTCTATGTCGGGATACGTAAGCAAATAAAAATCGAAAGGATTGTTTGTAATTTCATCGATCACCCATTTCGGGCAAATTTGATATTTATCGAGAAGCCACACCATTCCATTGATTGCTTCATTATCTGCAAAAAATAATTTGCTGCTCTTGAATTCTGCATTTTTATTTGATTCAATCTGCTTCCTAATGCAATGTAAAACATCGTTCAACACATAAGGCCTGTTTAGATTTGAAATATACTCACGGGCATATTCAGGAGACCATGCTGTATTATAATGCAAGGCTAATTGTTCGCAAAGTGAACTTTTTGCAGTTGATTCCGGACCTATTAAAGCAATTTTTTTCAAGACAACGATTGATTTTTTAGTAGCTCCTTTTTCCATTCAAAGTATCCTTTGATAGCTAGTATCAGGAAAATTAAATACAACGCAGAAGTAAGCGGAAGGCCTTTGTAAAAATATAATGGAATATAGACTATGTTGACAATTATCCAAATCAACCAGTTAGTAATAATTTTTTTTGCGACCATCCATTGTGCGACCAAACTGAGAATTGTCAAGGCCGAATCGAGCCATGGTAGTGAAGCATCGGTAAATCTTTGAAGGAAGAGGGAGAGTGTTGCAAAGGCAATAAAGCTGATTATTATCATGTTTGTTGAAAAAGAATCAATAGCCCTTGCAGGTATAATGAAACTTTTTCTACTTTTCTTCCAATGTATCCAGCCATATATTAAAAGGAAGAGATAAATACATTGTAAAAGTGAATCTGCGTATAATCTTATTCCTTCTGAAGAAAACATAATTGCATAGAGTGAAACATTAATAATGCCTATCGGAAAGCAAAGAATGTTTTGTCGTACTGTTAACCATACACCCGTCACGCCGGTGATGAATCCCAGAACTTCAATTAGTGAAGTTTGTTGACCAAGAATTATGAATTCAGACATAGAAAATTTCTTTTCACTTCCCTTATGGAAAATTGCAAGACAAAAGTAAGGAAGTATTAGGAGATTAATTTAAAAAAAACATGGCTTTATCAGCCATTCAACCCACTAGTGATAAAATATACAAAATATGCTTTCCAAATTTATTGAGTCATTGCATGTTAAATTTTCGAGTGCAAATTTCCGTGAAATTGTTAAGCCATTCATGGTAAGATCGAAAGTTGACAAGTGCAATACCATTGTTATGGTGAATCGGGGCCATTTACGAATGAATGAAGAACCTGAATTTGCTCCTGAAGGTTCGTTTTATTTTATTCCTGCGGGAAAAAAAATGACGATCAGCCATGGATTAAATCCGGAGGCAGAGTTCAAAAGTTATTCTCAGATCCTTGAAATAGAGGGACAGGAATATCTGAAGGCAGTCACATCAAAGGATCAGCTTGAAAGCGTAAAAGAGTTGCTCACTTTTGTAAGATTTGATGTTGAACTTTTTGATATCATTCCATTCTTCAGTTCACTCGACCTTCCGATTTTTCACATTGCATCTAATGAAGAGTTAAGTTTTCTTTTAAAGCGAATTGCAACAGAGCAGGAATCAAAGCGACTTGGGTACAATAGTATTATCAATAATTACATGGGTGAATTGATAATTTACATTTGTCGGTACATAGAATCTAATCCCGAACTTCAATCGTATCTGGGCAAGCTTGAGTTCTTTGCCGATAAAAGGCTGGTTGATATTGTAAAATATGTCGGCGATAATCTCGATAAAGACCTTTCCAATAAAACAATAGCCGGCATTGCATTTATCAGTGAAGATTATGTCGGACAGTTTTTTAAATCACTTACAAAAAAGAATCTTCAGGATTATATAGAGAATCAGAGATTGGAAAAAGCTATGCAGTTATTGAAAACAGCACCGGAGAATATTCAGGAGATTGCACAGAAAGTTGGATTCAAAGATCCGGCATACTTCTCGCGGAGGTTTAAGTTGCGATATGGTGTAAATGCAAATTCAGTACGCAGATAAAACTCAATTGTCTTGTAACGCATGAATGGTAACTGCAATTTCTAAAATGATCGACGGATCTTTTTCAATTGCATTACCAATTACAATCACATCTGCACCTGCATTACATAATTCAGCAGCTTTTTCTACTGTACGAATACCGCCACCTGCAATTAACGGAATGGCTATGTTTTTTTTAACGTCTGCAATCATTGTCGCTGCAATAGGAAATCTTGCTCCACTTCCTGCATCCATATAGATCATTTTCATTCCAAGCATTTCGCCGGCCATCGCTGTACATGCAGCAATATCATTTTTGTCGTGCGGAATCGGAAATGTATTACTCATATAACTGACAGAAGTAGGAGCACCGCTATCAATTAGCATGTATCCGGTCGATATAGCTTCAAGATTTTTCATACGGATCAACGGGGCAGATAAAACATGTTTGCCAATTAACAGATCAGGGTTTCTTCCACTTATCAGAGAAAGAAAAAGTATTGCGTCTGCAGCATCAGAGATCTGCATTGTATTCCCCGGGAAAATTACAACAGGTATAGATGAACTTCGTTTCAAAACTTCTATACATGAATCAAAGGATTCAGACATAAGGATGCTACTTCCGACAAAGAAAAAATCAACTTCAGCTTCTGAAGCAATGTTAGCGATCTTTACACAATCAGCCGGCGATGATTTGTCGGGATCGACCAGAACTGCAAGCATTTTTTTTCCTGCTTTTCTTTTTTCAAGTATGGAATTGTAAACGTTCATCTTTCGAAGATAATTATTTTGTAATTCGCAAAAGCGTGTTTTTGGCCAAAGTCAATTAATCGCTTGCCCAGGTGATCATCATTGGTGCGAAAGTTTCGTAATAGACATGATATTTTTTTTCATGTCCTGCTTTTTGAATGGAGGCAAATAGTTCTCCGGAATAGGCTTCTTTGAATTCTTCCACATTCAAATGTTTTTTAAAGTCGACATCTCCGATCTCATGAATCTTATAAAGAACTTCTTTGGCACCCCAGATAATTTGCAGTTTTTCAACAGTCGGATTAAACCCTGTAAATTTTATTTCAGATTCATTCAGAAATTTCGTTGCCAGTTTAAAGATCCTTTCATTGGTTGTTTCAAGGTCGATTCCGCCATGACTGAATTCACCGACCATAATGGCAACATATTGCTTAGTATGTGAAATTGAAATGTTCTTATTTCCGGAGAGATTCGGTTTGCCGTTTTTGGAATAATTGATCAGCAGTTTTTCCGTTGGAAACAATTCACTCAGAAGTGCCCTAACTGTTAAAAACTCCCTTTTTCTGCTTTCACTTCTGAAATTCCGGAGCAATGCCAGTTCATCTGTCGTCAGATTGGATTTTTTAATAAGAAAATCAGAGTCTTCGTTACTTTCCCAAACGGCAATAATTGATGAAAGGTGTTCTTTTTTATAAACAATTGGCATTCCGGTGTGTTAAGGACTGCAAGATGACACAATTTCTGCGTAAGGGCAAATGAACTCTATTGGTTCTTAAGCAGCTATTAATTATCTTTGCCCGCTGAAATTCAACATTTAACATAAAACCTATCTAATGGCTAATCAAGCAACAACAGTAGAAAAATTCGTGAAATACAAGGTAAAAGACATCTCTTTGGCTGAATGGGGCCGTAAAGAAATCACACTGGCTGAAGATGAAATGCCGGGATTAATGTCGCTACGTAAAGAATTCGGAGCGAAAAAACCATTAAAAGGTGCTAGAATTGCCGGTTGTCTTCACATGACAATTCAAACAGCCGTTTTAATTGAAACGTTGGTTGAATTGGGTGCCGAAGTAACTTGGTCTTCTTGTAATATCTTTTCAACGCAAGATCATGCCGCTGCTGCTATTGCTGCTGCGGGTATTTCTGTTTACGCATGGAAAGGTATGAATGCTGAAGAATTTGACTGGTGTATCGAGCAGACTTTATTCTTCGGTGAAGATCGTAAGCCAATTAATATGATCCTTGATGATGGTGGTGATTTGACGAATATGGTATTTGACAAATACCCTGAACTGATAAAAGACATCAAAGGTCTTTCTGAAGAAACAACAACAGGTGTTCACCGTCTGTATGAGCGTATGGCAAATGGTACTCTACCAATTCCTGCGATCAACATCAATGACTCTGTTACAAAATCGAAATTCGATAACAAATATGGTTGCCGCGAATCTCTTGTAGATGCTATCCGTCGTGCGACTGATTTAATGCTTGCCGGTAAAGTTGCTGTTGTGGCTGGCTTTGGTGATGTAGGAAAAGGCTCTGCAGATTCATTGCGTGATGCAAAAGTTCGTGTGATCGTTACAGAGATCGATCCGATCTGTGCACTTCAGGCTGCAATGGAAGGTTATGAAGTTAAGAAGATGTCGACTGCTGTGAAAGAAGCTGATATCATCGTTACTGCTACAGGAAACTGTAACATCATTACCGGTGAACATTTCAAATCGATGAAGCACAATGCAATTGTTTGTAACATCGGTCACTTCGATAATGAGATCGACATGGCTTGGTTGAACTCAAATCATGGTTCTTCTAAAGTTGAAATCAAACCTCAGGTTGATAAATATACAGTAGGTAACAAAGATCTGATCATCCTTGCAGAAGGTCGTTTAGTAAATCTAGGTTGTGCAATGGGTCACCCTTCATTTGTAATGTCAAATTCGTTTACGAATCAGACATTGGCTCAATTGGAACTGTGGACAAACACTGCTGCTTATACAAACAAGGTTTATACACTTCCAAAACATCTAGATGAAAAAGTTGCTCGTTTACACCTTGCAAAAGTTGGTGTTGAATTAGAAGAGTTGACTGATGAGCAAGCTAGTTATATTGGTGTTGCGAAAAATGGTCCTTATAAAGGTGACGCATATCGCTATTAATTATTTGTTTATATTATTGGAAAAGGCTGTCCTTAAAAGACAGCCTTTTTTGCTTTTATTTTTTTCGAGAATAAAATTTATGAACTGTAAGAATTCCAGTCGAATAGGAAATTAGAATAGTAACAGTTTTAAAGTGAAGCCGTTTAAAATAATTACCATTTTACTTTTTTTTGAGAAAAAAGTGCGAAAGGGGTTAATTATCAAAACGTGTATGAACAAATTTCTATTAAACCACATTGAGAAAGTTCTCGGTGAAAAAGCTGAACTGCCTGAAAATTTTAAGGAATTATTCGGGTTGATCAGTGATTCCTTTGATCAGCTGGTCGAAAGCGAGAATAAATACAGAAGCCTTTTTGATGAAATGGCCGATGGTGCTTACAAGAGTACTCATGATGGCAAGTTCATCGATGTGAATCCGGCTTTTGTGAAAATGCTTGGTTATGACAGTAAAGAAGAACTAATGTCGATTGACATTAAAGCAAAATTATATTTCGAAGCATCTGAACGCGACAATGCTGTTTTACAGGATAACACTCAAGGTTTAGCCGTTTTCAGATTAAGAAAAAAAGATGGCTCTGAAATCTGGGTAGAAGACAGAGGGCAATATGTAACAGATGCAAATGGAGTATTGCTGTATCACGAAGGGATTTTGCGTGATGTTACAAAGAGAATCCATACTGAGTTTGAATTAATGCGTAGTCAGAAGGAAACTGCTGATTATAAAAAAGCATTAAATCAATCATTGATCGTTTCCATCACTGATAAGAATGGAATTTTCACTTTTGTTAACAGTAATTTTTGCAAGATTTCAAAATTCGAATCAGAAGAATTAATTGGAATTAATCAAAGCATAATTAATACAGATAATCACACGATAGATTTTTTAAGTAGTGTATATCAAACGATATCTTCCGGAAAAGTCTGGCGAGGAGAAGTGAAGAATAAATCTAAAGATGGAAATTTTTATTGGGTCGACAGTGCTGTTGTTCCTTTTGTAAACGAATTTGGAAAAACATATCAATACCTGACGATCAGTATCGATGTTACGGAAAGAAAATTATCAGATCAAGCGCTTCTCGCTAATGAACTAAAATTCCGTTCACTTATTGAGAATAATATCGATATGATAAGTTTGTTCGATGTAAATGGAAAATTCACATACGTTAGTCCGGCCATTTTAAAAGAGTTCAACTTTACCTATGAAGAATGTATTGCCGTAAAGGTAAAGGAGATCATTCATAAAGATGACTTACATCTTGTCAAAGATTTTCTTGCTAAGGTAATGCATAGTCATTCTATACCTGTTAAATCTCCGGTTTTTAGAATTATGAAAAAGGGCGGAATTTATGTTTGGGTAGAAGGCACATTGACGAATCTGTTGAATAAATCAGGAGTCAATGCTATCGTAGCAAACTTTAAGGATATAACAGAACGAAAAGAATATGAAGAAACACTAAAGCACAGAAATTATGAATTGGTTAAATCCAATATGGAACTTGACAAATTTGTATACAGCGTCTCTCATGATCTTCGCGCGCCTTTATCCTCGATGCTGGGAGTCATTGGAATTTCTGAAGAAGAAACTAATGAATCATCCACAAAAGAGCATTTACTGATGTTGAAAGCCAGCATTAAAAAGCTTGATCTTTCCATTCGTGATATACTGGATTATTCCAGAAACTCAAGAATGGAAGTGAATAAGGAAAAGATCAACCTTCAAGAATTGCTTGAAGAAATAACAGATAATTTAAAATGTCAGAGCAGTAGTCAAAGTAAGGTGAAGATAAATTTGGAAATGAATCAAAGTTGTCCGGTTGTTTCAGATAAAAACCGACTGAATATCATCCTGAATAATCTGATCTCAAATGCTATTATTTATCAGGATCCGATGAAAGATGATCCTTTAGTTCATATTCAAGTTGATACATCTGACACAGAAACAAACATTGTTGTAAAAGATAACGGCATTGGCATTTCTAAAGAACTACAGGAAAAGATTTTTGATATGTTTTTCCGTGGATCAGAAACTTCTGATGGATCCGGATTGGGTCTTTATATCGTTAAAGAGTCGGTTGAGAAATTAAAGGGTACAATCAAAGTGGATTCAGTTCCGGGTAAAGGATCTGAGTTCAGAGTTTTAATTCCACACAATTAAGATCACACAATTTAATTATTAATACAAATAGAATTACACACTAAATTCACGATTAAATGTTAAACCCGCTTTTGCAAAATCAAGTTCGTCTGCACTTTGGAAATTCATTCGAAATACCGGATAAATTTATAGAATTATTAAATTCCATAAGTGATACTTATGATCAATTTGAATCTTTGGCAGATGAAAACACTGAATTGAAAAAAACAAATGAACAATTAGATCATTTTGTCTATAGCGTGTCACATGATCTCCGTGCTCCACTGAGTTCAATGAAAGGTGTTGTTATGATCACTGAGGAAGATACGAAAGAACCTTTGACGCTAGAACACATGCAACTCTTAAAAGGAAGTATTCATAAACTGGATCACTTCATTCTCGATGTTTTGGATTACTGCAGAAGTAAACGCCTTGAAATTAAAGCTGAAAGAATCGACTTCAAAGAATTGATTGAAAGTATTTCTGACAATCTAAGACACATGAATTCAGGAAACAGAAATGTGGATATTAAAGTCACCATCACGCAACAGAAGGATTTTCGTTCTGATAAGATTGGAGTTGGTATTGTTTTGAATAATTTGGTTTCAAATGCGATTCGATATCAGAATCCGATGTCAAATCAGCCATTTGTTAATATAGAAGTTGAAGCAACAGGAGATACAGCAAATATTATTGTAAAGGACAATGGAATAGGTATCAGCAAAGAAGTACAGTTAAAAATATTTGATATGTTCTATAGAGTTTCCGACGAAACAGATGGAACAGGATTAGGATTATTTCTGGTAAAAGAAACTATTGAAAAACTTCACGGCAAGATACATGTCGAATCGGAGTTGGGAAAAGGATCAGTATTTCAGATACTGATACCGAACAATGTGATTTAATTAAATGAAAATAAATATGTCAACAGAAAACAAAAAAACAATTTACAATAGAGTGATGATCATAGATGATACTTATGTAGATCGGTATGTTGCTGAAAGGAATATTCTAAAATATGGAATATCGAAGGAAGTGGTAAGTAAGGAATCAGCAAAAGCAGGACTTGAATATTTAAAGTCGTGCGAATCAAATCCTGGTTTGTTACCTGAATTGATATTCCTCGATATCAGGATGCCGGAAATGGATGGATTCGGTTTTTTGACAGAATATGAAAAACTGCCTGAAGCAATTAAGGGTAATTGTGTGGTTATGATGTTATCGACTTCCTTGAATCCAGAGGATCATGATAGAGTAAAAGGTAATAAATACGTTAGCCGGTTTTTAAATAAACCATTGGATAAGGAAAAGATCGATATTTTATTAAATAGCTAAAGATCGGTCGACCGTAAATTTTAATTGTATTCACAATAGGTTAGTTGCTGAAATGAAATAGTGGATACAACAATTACTATATATTGGGATAGCAATTGAGATTGTGAAGTTATGTGTTAGTGTTTATTGATTTTTTCTTTTTGTTATAAAGTTGGATAGTAATAAAATTGACAGAAAGTAGAATAGTGGCTCTGTTTCATATCGCATTCTCGCAGCTTCATTGGGATCTATTGTACAGTATATTAATGCTGTGATTAATACCCAATGGAGAATAAATTTTATTTCGAAGGAAAGTAATTTATATTTTGAAAGTAAGATGAAGATTACAAGTGGGTAAAGTAATGTATAAAGAGAAAGTCTTACAAACGAATAGCCTCCTCCGGAAGAATTGATTTTTATATTTGGCAGATCAAACCAATCGAATAGAAAAGTATCGTTCCAGAAAAATGCTCTTTCACTTTTATTGTTATATTCGTCAATAGCCGGACTACCAAAAAATGAAAACGTTCCATAGGCAATCGTCAGCATTGAATATTTGAAATTCAGGTTGTTCAAAGTTTCATTTTCATAGCCTTTTGAAATAGCAATTGTTCTGACATTGTGTAATGTTGAAGAATCGTTCAATAGTTTATCTCCTGCATACTTTTTAATTAATTCAGATTTTTCATTGTATAATCCTGAATATGCTAATGGCAGCTTGTATCGTCCTCTACTGTTAAAGTTACTAATCTCTTTTCGTAAGTGATCCGGATAATGCGCCGAAATATTTTGTCCGAAAAGGCTAGATCCGCCCCAGAAACCAAATTGAGTATAATTTTTCGTGTACCAGAGAATAGGTATTAATAATAATACTAAACCGGGAATCATTTTTTTCGCCGGGATTATTTTCCTGAAAGAAATTAGTAGTAGTAGTAGTATCCAAACCGGATGATAAGAAGCCCGCATCATGGATATTCCTGCAAATATTAAAACAAGCTTATTGAATTTATTTAAAGCTGATCTGTCGGAATATAAAATTTCCAGGCACAAGATGCTTAAGAAAAAAAGTATCGCCGGATAATAATAAAAGCTGAACCAAACAAAATGCAATGGGTTCCCGATGAATATAAATGTAAATACAAATGCGTATTCGATTTTT
>JAYUWA010000387.1:0-4803 GCA_043753795.1 Bacteroidota bacterium
TGTACACTTCGTCCCTGACTGTGTTGCATACTATTAGAAATGATCTCCAGACATCCGATGATTAAAAAATGGATGTACACTTCGTCCCTGACTGTGTCGCATAACTAGTAGAAATGATCATCAGACATCCGATACTTGAAAAATCGTTGTACAGTTCGACCCTGAAGGGGTCGCATATTTGTAGAAATGATCCCAAGCCATTCAATCCGACCCCGGAGGGGTCGAACATGATTTGCAAAAATCTTGGATGAATGGGAATAAAGTATATTAAGTCATTTAAAATCAACAATATATTGTGACATTGGCTTGAAATATTGCCAATTGTCAAAATGAATTAATTCAACATTGTGAATGCCTTTCATTACTGCCTTCAATCCATCAATTTTACCAAAAACTTAGAAAGGAAAATATATCTTTGCCTTTGAATATAATTGAATATGGCCAAAAGTAAATTCAAAAAGGAGCATTATCTCCAGTGGTATGAAAGTATGTTGCTGATGCGTAAATTTGAAGAACGCGCCGGACAGCTTTATGGAATGCAAAAGATCAAAGGTTTTTGTCACTTATATATCGGACAGGAAGCAGTCGTTGCCGGTGCAATGTCGGTTCTGAAACCCGAAGATAATATGATCACTGCTTATCGCGATCATGCTCATGCATTGGCGAAAGGCGTTTCTGCTCGTGCCGTAATGGCTGAACTTTATGGTAAAGCTACAGGTTGTTCTAAAGGTAAAGGTGGATCAATGCATATGTTTGATGCGAAAGCGAAATTTTTCGGCGGACATGGAATTGTTGGTGGACAAATTCCATTAGGTGCCGGAATTGCATTTGCAGATAAATTTAATGGCAATAAAAATGTGACTGTCTGTTACATGGGCGATGGCGCTGTTCGTCAGGGTGCTTTTCATGAAGCATTGAATATGGCCATGACATGGAAACTTCCGGTCATCTTTGTGATTGAAAATAACAATTACGCAATGGGAACTTCGGTAGGTCGTTCCAGTAATGTAACTGAACTTTATAAATTAGGATTGGCATACGATATTCCTTCTGAGCCTGTCGATGGAATGGAAGTGGAAGCTGTTCATAATGCTATGGAAAAAGCAGTTGAACGTGCACGTAAAGGCGATGGTCCATCATTGTTAGAGATGAACACCTATCGTTACAAAGGTCATTCAATGAGTGATCCTGCAAAATATCGTACGAAAGAAGAAGTAGAATCATATAAAGCAAAGGATCCTGTTGAAATTGTTCTCAAAACAATTCAAGATAATAAATATGCAACAACAGCAGAGATCGAGATCATCAACAACAAAGTTCGTGATGAAGTAGAAGACTGCGTAAAATTCTCCGAAGAATCACCATACCCGGATCCATCTGAATTATACATTGATGTGTATGTGCAGAAGGATTATCCGTATATAATGGATTAGTAAGTTCAAAGTTTAAGGTTCAAAGTTCAAAGTTGGTTGATCCAAACTTTGAACTTTGAACTTTGAACAAAAAAGGTAACAATTTAAATTTAGAAAGTATGGCCGAAATAGTCCGCATGCCGAAAATGAGTGATACTATGACTGAAGGAGTCGTAGCGAAGTGGCATAAAAATGTTGGGGATCCTATAAAATCAGGTGAGTTGGTTGCTGAGATCGAAACGGATAAAGCAACAATGGAATTCGAATCGTACCAGGAAGGTGTGTTGTTATATCGTGGAGTAGAAGAAGGGAAAGCAGCGCCTGTAGATGGTATACTTGCAATTTTAGGGAAAGCCGGCGAAGATTATAAAGACTTACTGGCAACTGAAACTTCAAAGAGCGCAGCTCCTGCTGAAGAAGCTGCACCTAAAACTGAAGCACCGGCTAAGGCAGAAGAAAAATCTGCTCCAAAAGAAGAAGCAAAATCAGCTCCGGCTTCTCCGGCACCGGCTGCAAAACAAGAAGCTGCTTCTGCGCCTAAAACTGCTCCTACATCTAAACCTGCGGCGCCGGTTAACGGAAGTACAGACGACAGAATGAAAGCCTCACCGCTTGCCCGTCGCTTGGCAAATGAAAAAGGTGTAGATCTTTCCAAAGTAATGGGCTCCGGGGATTCAGGTCGTATCGTTAAGCGCGACATCGACTGGTTCAAGCCGGGAATGGCAGTACAAAGTGCAAATGCTTTTTCAAATGCTGTGACTGAAGAAAGTTTTGATGAGGTTGCAGTTTCACAAATGCGTAAGACGATTGCAAAACGGTTGGCCGAAAGTAAATTTACAGCACCACATTTTTACTTGACGATTGAGATCGACATGGACAATACGATCAGTGCAAGAGAAAGTATCAATGCTGTAACTGGTTCAAAAGTTTCATTCAACGATTTCGTTTTGAAAGCTGCAGCTGCAGCATTACGTCAGCATCCGAAAGTAAACTCTTCATGGCTGGGCGATAAGATCCGCATCAATCATCATGTTCATATTGGTGTTGCAGTTGCAGTAGAGGAAGGCTTACTTGTTCCTGTTGTTCGTTTTGCTGATTCTAAAACTCTCCGCGAAATAAATGTTGAAGTCAAAACACTTGCACAAAAAGCAAAAGATAAAAAACTCCAGCCTGCAGAATGGGAGGGAAATACATTTACAATTTCTAACCTGGGAATGTTTGGCATTGATGAATTCACTGCTATAATTAATCCACCCGATGCATGTATTCTTGCTGTCGGCGGAATACAGCAACGTCCGGTTGTGAAAAATAATCAGATCGTAGTCGGAAACGTTATGAAAGTAACTCTGAGTTGCGATCACCGTGTTGTCGATGGTGCAACAGGTTCAGAATTCCTGCGGACATTTAAAGGATTGCTCGAGAACCCGATTGTACTTTTAGGGCAGGCGTCGATTTAAATTCAAATAATTATAAGTAATTTGAATAAGAAGTATGATGCTTATCGAATGATTAGCTTCGCGTAATCACTGAATTTATCATTCTTCACAACGATATAATAAAGTCCTACTGATAAATCATGAAAAATTCTTTCTTCAGGTCCAATACTAAGTTTTTTTGTGAAAACGATTTGACCTGTGGAATTAATTATTTCTACTGTAGAATTATTAACCGCAGGTTGATATCTTAAGACAAATTCACTTTGGGCAGGATTCGGATAGACAGAGAATAAATTAGATTTTGTAACAACAGGAGTGTTTATTTTATTAATCAATTGACCAACATCCATACCCATCATTATACCGTTACCAGAATAAGCAATAAAATAATGTGAATTCACTCTTTTCAATTTTAATGAACTGCTTTCCATGAAGGGAATCCGGAAAGTAGAAAATGTATATCCGCCATCAAGTGAAACATGTAAACCGTCAGATGCCATTATCAGCAATGTGTTTGCATCAAGCATCAGTGTACTTGAAATCGTATAAAAGGTAGAAAACGAATCGGTATATAAATATGTTGACCAGAAATCACCGGTTACATTTACCCTGTAATAAGGTGCAGAGGCATTCTGATCAATGTTGAATCCATTTACTGAATCTGCCATGGTAAATTTTCCGACATATGCACCATGAGGATTATAATTTACATTCTGATAAGAATTGCCTCCATCAGTCGTTCTATGAATCTGATAGTTTCCCTGATAAAATCCTGTCAGTGAGTCAAGTTTTTCGAAATAACTATTTTGAGAACTAGGTACACTTGTCCAGGATAGTCCACCATCGTTTGAAGTCTCAATCTGCCCTCTATATCTGATCATATTGGTAAGATTGAAAGCAGTAATTTCATACTCCATTGAAGTGCCCGGAAAACTCGATACCCGTGTCCAGCTTGTCCCGCTATCAGTGGTAAGATATAGATCACCATTTCCTGAATTTGCCGCAAAGCCAGTAGAAGCTGAAAGAAAATCAATACTTCTTGCACCATAAAGTGAATCTGAATTTGGTAGCAACCAATGAAGTCCACCATCATTTGTAAATGACAACTGATTACTTCCCATTGAATAAATTCCTGAAGTATCCACAACAGAGACATCTATAAAACCTTTGCATAAAGAATTAAGATATTGAGTAGGCTGCCATGTAGTTCCGCCATCATTAGTGTAATAAATAATTCCATCGCCACCAACCCAACCATGAAGTGAATCAATAAATGTTACAGATTGTAAACTTGTATAGTTGATAGGAATGGTAGCCTTTGTATTCCAGGTCACACCTGCATCCAATGTTTCAAAAACATATTCCTCTGAAACACCAATAAAATGTAATGAATCAAAACGATGAAGTTGATAAAAATTTATTCCTAAAACATTAGTAAAGTTTGCCATTCCTGTAGTTGTCAAAAGATGACCAGAACTAACAGTATTTTCTGTCCCAATAAAACCATCGCTATAAGATGACCATTGCATTTCACGCATTCTTGCAAAGACACTGATATTTACTTGTGACCAATTTGCTCCGCCATTGACAGTCCGATAAATTCCGTCTCCACAAATATACCCTGTATCAGGGTTTAGCCAAAAAATATCAAACATTGGATTAAAAGTATTTGCAACATTGACTATGTTCCAACTTGCACCACCATCTACGGTCTTCAGATATTTGGTTCTATCGCAAGTAGCGTAACCGGTATTTGCGTCAGTGAATTCAATATGATTAATATTAAATGTAGTCGGTACAACAACGTTTGTCCATGTAAATCCGGCATCATTTGTTTCCATCATAAGCCCGGAGTTACCAACGGCTAATGCCCTATTGGAACTCAGTCCGACAATATCATTAATGATTGGAATTGTCGGATAACGTTCCTGATAATCCCAGGTAATACCACCATC
>JAYUWA010000388.1:0-4796 GCA_043753795.1 Bacteroidota bacterium
AAGAAACAAAAAACGAATTGTTCACTTACGGATTTATAAATGATCAGAGTCCGTCGAAACCGGAGAAAGGCCACTGGATGACTTTCCTTGGACAAGACACATGTATGCTTCTAGGCGCAGAGAAATATGCTTTGCTTTACAACTATCCTGTTGTTTATGGAAAGATCACGAAAGAGAAACGTGGACATTATAAACTTTCGTATGAATTAGTTTCTGATAGTCCAAATTCAGAGAAGCCGTTTTTTGTTACGGAGCAGTGTGGAAGGATCAATGAGAAGTTGATTACTGCGAAGCCGGAGTATTGGTTGTGGACGCATAGGAGGTGGAAGCACGTCCTCGTCAGGACTCTGTCCTAGCGATATTTGTAGTCAGGACAGAGTCCTGACTACTCCTCGCCCCCGAGGTAGATGATACGTCCTGACAACTCAACATACACTAACCTATGTTCATTCATCCCGCGGAGGATCCTGGGACCAATCATATCGATAGAGCGATATGCGCATGGAAGAATCAAGCCGGCGGATTTTGAAAGAGCGCCGAATTTTCCCTCTTTCACTACGGTGATGTAATCTTTTTGCAAGATGACATTGTCGTAAAGAGTTTGAACGATTTGTACGCCATTCGTATCGATCACACCAAACAAGCCTTTGCTTTTTACAACAGCAAAACCGTTTATGAAAGATTCAACCTGATCAAACTTCGGCAGGATCTTGATCTTACCTGTCATATCGGCAAATCCCCATTTTTTGTTTTTCATTACCGGGATCAGATTGTTGCCTGGTATTCCATATTGTTCAATGCCATGAAAAGCTGAAATTACTCCTGCGGTATCTGCGAGTAAATTTTTATTTTTTAATCGCAAGAGCGTATATCCGTTCGAGAATTTTCCTGTATTCAACAATGATTCAGAGTAAAGATACTTCAATGGAATTTTTTCTACGCCTCTTTCATTGATATAACCATACTTTCCATTCAATGCTACCAGTGCAAGGCCGTTACTATATTCTCCAATGTCGTCATAAATAAAAGCTGCAATAGTATTTCCGCGCAGATCTATTACGCCCCATTTTTCATTGTTGGATGCTTTCATTCTTTCTTTACTGATTGAAATCAATTCATCATATAATGGTTCGATAACAAATTTCCCGAGTGAATTGATCAAGCCAAACTTTTCATTGATCGATACTATTGCATACCCTTCATGAAAATCATTTGCAATCTCGAATTCTACTTCTGTCAATTGCTTTCCTGACTTTGAAAAATATCCTGATTTTCCATTTTTCACAACGATACAAACGTCCTCGACAAAATCACTAATATCATCATATTCCGGTTTTACGACAAACTCACCTTTTCTGTTGATCACACCATAAAGACTATCAACCAATACTAATGCAAAACCATTATGAAATGGATCTGCTTCTGAATATGAAAAAGGTAAAATAATTTTTCCTGAT
The DNA here is from genome assembly GCA_043753795.1 of Bacteroidota bacterium. Classification (GTDB taxonomy): domain Bacteria; phylum Bacteroidota; class Bacteroidia; order AKYH767-A; family 2013-40CM-41-45; genus JADKIH01. The sequence continues at coordinate 1,458 of JAYUWA010000388.1, forward strand.
TTTCCAATGTAACCGAATTCATCTTTCATGGCTACTACAGCAAGACCTTCAGAAAATATCGACGCATCATCAAACTGTGGCGCAATTAGTTCTGTTCCTTCTTCATTGATATAGCCCCATTTGTCGTTCTTTTCAATTGGAAGAAATGTGTAATTCTGCAATTTGTAATCCGTTTCCATTTCACTTACAAATGGATAATCAGGAAACTTGTTCTTGAACGACTTAAATGCTGCTTCAGTAAAATCTTTCATCGATAGCGCATAAACCTGACGCCAGGCATCACCCGAATATTTTGACTTCGGATATTTTCTTGCAAATTTTGCATACTCATCTACTGAGTGATTCGATGTCGTTAACTTGTAGATCATGCGATCTGCTTCATCAACATATGGACTTTCAGGATGAGCTTGGCTGAAACTTTCATATGAAGGAACAGAATTATCAGTTGTCTTTTCTTCAAACAATTTTTGCTGATATAATTCCATTGCCCTTTGTGCATCTTCAGCATCCGGATACAACTGTGTATATTTCAAATATGCATCTGACGTATTGATCATTGCTGTGGACTTGAATGCTGCGCTATTTCTATGTTCAATGACTTCTTCCTTCTCAGCACAGGAAGAAAATGCTGCAAGAAAAATCTCATACAAAGGAATGCTGTCTGCTTTTTGAACATATAAGTAATACTTGTTGCAGATGTTCTGTGAAGCCAAAACAATTGTTGAATCAGAAACTCCTAAAGCCGAATAATACTTATATTCCTTTTTTTTGATCGATTTAAAAGTTGAATCCGATAACAAAATATATTTTCTTGCAGAGTCCAGATTGAAAAAAGGATTGTTCTCAAGACTATAGATCATACTTAACCCAAATGCAGCTCCGGGCGTTTTCTTCTCAAGAGTCTTTTCGAAATATTCTTTCGCCTTAAAATAATCGTGAACTTTCAAACGCTCAAAACCATCTTCCAGTTTATCGGCAGAGACTCTACTTATGAAAATGGTAGCCATCAAAAGAAATAAGACTTCTTTTTTTATTCTAATCATTCTGTAAAATTAAGATTTCATTTTAAAATTCAGACTAAATTCTAAATTTTCGATTAAGAAACGAATTATATGCCGAATAAACTATCCGGAAGCTTTTTCGGAAACTTTCCTTCATGTCCGGCATAGAAACTTAGAATGTTTTTCGAATCAATTTCTTTATTTCCTGTCGGATAATATGGTTGTGAAAAATAAACTGTTTTCTTTTTGTAATCAATTGCAGCAAGTAACAATGGCACCTTTGCTTTCAAAGCCATATAATAGAATCCGGATTTCCAATCTTTAACATATTTACGCGTTCCTTCCGGGGCGATTGCAATTGCAAACTTTTCATGCGCATCAAAAATAGCAGCAACAGCATCAACGAGATTTGTATGCTTTGATCTATCGACAGGATACCCGCCAAGTTTACGGAATAACCATCCAAATGGCCATCGAAAAAGTTCTTTCTTGCCGAGAAAACTTGCCTCGAATCCCATAATACTTCTTACAGCAAGTCCGATCATAAAATCGTAATTGCTTGTATGTGGAGCAACGACAATGATGTACTTTTTTTCTTCAGGCACTTGTCCAACGATCTTCCATTTCAGTGCTTTTTGGAAAATCAGTTTATATAAAAATCGCATCAGTCGCAGATAAGTTTTACTTTATATTTTTCAGCCATCTTTAATATTTGTTCTTTACTTACCTGATGAACATTTTCTTTGCCATGATAATTCTCTACAGTGATCACATGCAGCACACAATCGTACTTTTTAGCCAATTTAAAGTATGGCTCCATCTCCCATTCAATTGTAAATGTGTGATCAACAAATATAAGTTCATTTCCGGACACAATAGCGTTTTCAGTATTCTCTTCGCATGTTTTGTATGCTAAATAATTTTTAGCATAATCAAACGTGTAGTTTCCATCTTTGTCAGTAAAATATTCATCAATAGAAAAGACCGGATAATTACCACTTTTCGATAATAGTTTCGACAAAGTAGTTTTTCCACTTCCCGGTAAGCCACGTACCAATATTAAATTGACAACTGATTTACTCATTCTTTTTTTTAATATGGCAATTTACAGCAATTACTTTGTAAATTGCATTTTTCTGCCTATTTCTTATTAACTTAGTACTTGTCAATATATTCAATATTTCATTTACTATATTTGAACAATTGACGAAAATAAACAAATATGAAAATTACTCTCCTTATAAGTTCAGTCCGGGAAGGACGACTGGCTGATACAGTTCTGCAAAAAGTTATCAAATTGATTGGCGATAAATTTGAAGTTGCAATCGTTGATCCAAAAGAATATGTATTGCCGCTTTTGAATCTGAGATACTATGAAATGAAAGAACCAACTGAGGTTTTTCAGAAGCTACATAGCATTTTCATGGAGACAGATGGTTTTATCATCGTGACTTCAGAATATAACCACGGCATTCCGCCTGCATTAAAAAATATGCTTGATCACTTCGGAAAAGAATTTAAAAGAAAGGCATGCGGAATAATTTCATATTCTGATGGTGCAGTTGGCGGTGCAAGATCCGGTGAACAATTACGCCTTGTTTGTTCTACTCTTGGAATGCCACCAATTCCAATTTCCCCTGCGTGGGGACTCGCAGGCAAAGCAGGTAAGCCCGAAGGCAAATCGTTTGAAGATAATTTTGAAAGAACTTTCTCCGCTTTCTTACCGGAATTTATCTGGTATACTGAAGCATATATGAATCAGAGAGCAAAGGGAGAGGCCAACCGAACAAGTTTATAATGACTCTTCATTTATTCAAGTCGTTCACAAATGCAAACTAAAAATTATCAGTATCCGCTATTAATTACAGTACTTTTTCTTGGCTCATTCTTCCTTTACTCCTCATTATTTTATCCATTATTGAATTCTGACAATGCTGTCACGATTCTGATGGTATACTATTTCGATCTACCCGGTGACTTATATTTCTGGGGACAAGATCGTTTAGGAAGTTTAATTCCCTTGTTAGGTCAGATACCAAATAAACTTTTCGGGTTATCGCCAATACTTTCTGAATCAATAATCCACTACGTAATTCTACTTGCCGGATTTCTAGCTTTCTCAACCTTCATCCGTTCGCATTTTTACAAAATCATCTTTGCCATCATCTGGTTCTTCCCTCCTATGCGATTGATCGATGTAACTCAATTTGCCTTTGGAATTCATTATAGTTTGATCGCTGTCATCTGTTACCTGATCAACAAGCTGACAAATGAAGAAAACATTTTGAGTAGTATACGATTTTATACAATTTTATCAATTGCAACTTTGCTAATGATC
>JAYUWA010000389.1:0-4790 GCA_043753795.1 Bacteroidota bacterium
CTTATTGTGAACTTGTGTTCTTTGTGTTTAAAAAAAAATCATTCGATCACAACTGCAGGTTCTCTTACAGCAGCTTTATCACTGCTTCGTTTCTTAACCATTTCACTTACACGATAAATCATAAAAATAGCAATCAGCGTTATAATAGCTACAATTATTCCAAGAGTATTATAATGTTCCAGCGGACTGAATTTATCTTTTTGCACTACGATCATCCCTCCTATTGCAGCTGCGAATCCGCCGGCAATTTGTTGTAAGGATGAATTGATACTCATAAATGCTCCGCGATCAGACATATCCGGAATTGCACTAGTCAGCGCTACAGAAGGAACCATTCTTCCCATGATACCCGCCATCATCAGTACATTGAAAAGCATTACCAGAAAGAATGGCGAAGGTCCGAGATTGGTATAAAAGAGTACAACCACTACCATCCACAAAGAGGCCAATGCAAAGATCTTGAATTTGTCGAACGTATCGCTGAGCCTTCCTATAATAGGCATAACGATCAAAGTACTGATACCGGCAACCATGAATAAAATTGGCAACTGCTCTTGAGTGATCTTTAAATTATTTACAGCAAACGCACTACCGAAAGGCATCATCATAAAACCACCAATAGAAAGCAATGCTGTTGCAGAAAAACCGATCCGATATTCCTTTTTTGCAATCGTATGCAGCAAATGCTTCACAGCGCTTTTATCACTTTGCAATGCAAGATGTGATGTTAATGGTTGAAATTTCCATGCAATGAGAAATGCAATTACTGCAGCCATTCCTGCGACCCAGAAAAACGGTGCATGCCAGCCCCAGATATTCGCCAGATAAAGTCCGATAGGAATTCCTAAAACCTGACTGGCTCCAAATCCCATTGTCATAAATCCCATCACGCGACCACGCTGCTTGATTCCGAACAAGTCAGCAACTATTGCCATAGAGATTGAACCTATCACTCCACCAAATATTCCGGTGATGATTCTCGCTGCAACAAGAACATGATATGAATTTGCAAGTCCGCAAATGATCGTACCTAAAATAAATCCAATATAGAAAAACAAGAACAATTTTTTTCTGTCGTATTTATCGGCGAAACCAGCAGTAAGTAATCCGGAGATCCCGGCACTGAAAGCATAAGCTGCGACTGCAATTCCGAATTTGGATGGATTCATATCGAGAGATTTCATAAGCAAGTCACCAAGTGGCGACATGACCATAAAATCAAGTATGACTGTAAACTGAGTTAATGCAAGTACTGTAATAGCAAATTTCTGATATCCGGTAAAAGAAGTTGCCGGAGATTTGGGTTGATTCATAAAAAATTAAATTAATTCGTTACAGTGGAATCCCTGTTTTTCAATTTCACTTATGATATGATCATGCGTCAGCGAATGAGAAACAATTCGCAGAACACAATCTACATCTTCCGAATCAACATTCCATTCACGGATCTTCTCATGTGAGTTAAGAATTGATTCAATACACTTTTTATCATCCTCAGACCGGATGTTAGTTTTAAAAAGCAGGATCTGATTATAATCGATTGACATATATGTCGGTTTTTCTAGTTCTATGATCATGGAGTCAGCGCTTTGATCGTAACTTGAAACGCTTCGTCCATTACTTTTTTGTTGAAGACAAATTTTCTTCCGGCTATACTTTTTCCTTCATTATGAAAACGAAGCAAAGTATACAACGGACCGTATGCAACACTCCAGAACGCTTCAATTGAAAGCGGGATCAATTCCTTTCTTTCAATTGCATTATGCGTAAACTCCAGCATGGTAATTTTAAAATCCTTGAAACTTTCTTCAAGAATAAATTCACCATGCGTTGAATGTCTGAGGATCTCATAGCAGGCAACTTCCAGTGGAAATTGAATAGCGAAAGCAGACCTGTTCTCCCATTGTTTTTTCAGTCCTTCAGCGAAAGGCATTTTAGAAGAAAAGTCTTTCAAAGTATTCTGCATAAACGATCGTCCGATATCAGTACCGATCTGTTTAAGCAAGGTGTCCTTGTCTTTATAATAGATGTATAAAGTCGCCACAGAAACATTGCTGACCTTCGCCAGTTTATTCATACTAAAGCCGTCAAATCCCTCAGTAGCAAGCATTTTAATTGCCTCGCCCCGAACCATATCCTCCTTCAAATTATCCCTTAACCGCATCGTATGATTTTAATCAGCCGCAAATATAAGTGAATGTTCGCTTACTTAAAAAGTAATAGTAAATATTATCACAATTATTTTCCACAATATGTTTATTTCAGAATCAGTATGGTACGTTATTTTCCTAGTCTCAATAAAAAACAATATGAAAACTATAGCATCACTCCTTTCTCTCACATTTTTATTGGCCTTAACAGCCTGCGACAGCAGAAATTCAAACGATGGCGGTTATGATAAAGATCGAATCAACAGCAGTACAGAAAACATGCATTTAGCTGATAGTTCGAAAATGGCACAACCGGATAGTGCTGCTAAAAGTGATAATACGGTAACGGGGGAATTGAAGGATACTACAGATTTGAGTGCCCCGGAGAATAAGTATTAAATAATTTAACCAATTTCACCTACGAAATTCCACCATTGGCGAAAATTTAAAATTTGAGAAAAAAGTAATATTTAGATTTGAAGATCTAATATTTACTTCCGCATGAAAAACATTATTCTTAGTACAGTCTTAATAATTTTAATTTTTCCAAAATCCGCAATCTGCCAATCATCAACCTGGTCACAAACTCTGAACATTGATTATCTACTTCCATCTCAAAATAATGATAGCATTACTGTCGGTCCCGTCGCGTTTGGTGTAACATCTACAAAAAGTATTCTTGGTTTATATCAAATCACCAAAGATGACGCTACTGCTTTGGTTAAAACAGATTCTTCAGGAAAAATACTTTGGAATCAAGGCATTGCTCAATCTGGTGGAATATACAACGAATACTGTTTCAGCTTCTATGTCACAAACGACGACGGATGTTGCTTTGTTTTCAGACATATGGGCTCAGGTAATACTGATGTAGTTCAGAAAAGAAATTCAAATGGATCAATTGTCTGGTCAAAAACTTTCAACGGCCCTATTCCAAATTCAATCGTAAGATCATTCCAACCAACAGTTTCTAACACATATCTTTTACAGTTCTATGATTCGCTGGTAGAACTTGATGTAAATGGAAATTTTATCCGAAACAGATTTCCGTTTTCAGGAACAATCACTACGACTTCTGATAGTGCAATCATTAATACGATAACTGATACAATAAAAAAGGAAGATTTTGCAGGCAACCAGATGTGGAGTATAAATGTTTCAGGATTATTCCAGATCATCTCGGTCGACTCACTTTATATTTTTGCTCGATCGAATTCAAGAGTAATGAAAATCGGTCTTCAGAGTGGAAATATAATTTGGGACTTACCCATCCAAACGGGATACTCTGCTCCTACTTCTGACGGAGGATTTATTACAACATTTCAGGATAGTGCAAACAATGCTGAGATCAACAAGTATGATCTGAACGGAAATTTAGAATGGACGAAGACATCTTTATTCCCGCAATTCGGATTCAGGGCAATTAAAGAATTCGAACCCGGATCATACATTGTCGGTGGAGCTTGGCGTACATGGTTTTTCATTTATCAGAAAACAGGATATTCACCTTTTATAGCTCGCCTTGATAGCAATGGAAACAGCATTCTTGATTCTACGAGTTATTTCTATCCCGGAAATGCAAATAACAACAACATCTTAAGTTTTGCAGATGATGCTGTGTATGTTGCTGCGGCTATGTGTACAACAGGTCCACCACAGGATTCGCTGGTACAGGGATGGTTACAAAATATTGTTTATTCAAAAAATTGGGTGGACAGATTTCAATCCGGAATTAACTATAAGTTTTCGGATGTCGACGGGAATGGAAATATTGACTCAAGTGATCTATTACCCTTATTGTATTATTATTTTCCCAGGAATGTCGGGCCTGACTGGCAAAGAGTTTCACAACCTTCTTATACTTTTCCCGATATTCGTTTCGCCGTAAGAAATAATTCTATTCACGCAGCTGACACTATAGTTTATGATGTTATCGCAGGAAGTGCGGTTACTCCATTTGATTCTATCTATGGTTTGTCTTTTACTGCGTTCATCAGAACTACCAATCAAGGTATTTTTCAAAATTTGATAAACGGTGCACTTGAAGTCAATGCAAGTTCATTCGGAATTCCATTGACAGACCTTTACACCTATTATAATTTTGATGTAAGCAACTTTCAACCAAGTTCCGCAGTTATCTGTCGAACAAATCAAACGAATGCTCAGGTTATAGGAGATACGATTGCAACACTTTCATTGATGGTCTCTCATACCTATTCCGGTTATGACACTTTACTTTTGTCTGTTCAATCCAATGCAATTTCATGGGGTGGCTATCAATTACAATATAACACTCTAGTAGATTCAGTCTTTATAAGCAGTACTGTTGAAATTAATGAAACTCGGATGTTGTCTTTATCTATTTCCCCTAACCCAACATCAAATGAATTGAAAATTTCAATTTCAAATAATTCAGAATCAGAAATAATCGTTGTAGACTTGCAAGGAAAAGAGAAAATAAAACTTAACACTAAAGAAAGCTTCATAAAACTTGATGTGAGTTCTTTGGAAAATGGAATATATTTAATGGTTGTGAAAAATGCGGATACGGTTTATCAGGAGAAGTTTGTGGTGATTAAGTGAGTAATATTGAATAAGGATTTTCGTATGGAAAGATCATACTCTGACTTTTATCGAATT
>JAYUWA010000390.1:0-4781 GCA_043753795.1 Bacteroidota bacterium
AAAAACAAAAAACCTTTCAGGGTTTTTTAAGTCAAACAATGCAAAGTTTCCTGTGTCATAATAATCATTGATTCCGAAAACATATTTTCCGTCAACAAAAACAGGTTTTCCTTCAATCTCAAAATGTTTACGTGTTTCAGGATTATAAATGCTATGGCACCACCATTCATATCCTAAAATATTTATCACAAGATAATCTGCCTTGTAATCTACCAATCGATACCAACTCCAACCTTTTTCATCCAAACTAATTGTGTCACGGCAAATTCTCACAAATTCTTTATCAGAATTTAATATCAAACAATACTTATTTTTACTCAATGCTTTCGGAAACCGTACAATTAATTCCTGGAGAATTAAGCCAGTCGCTGCTTCATTAGTGCTATCCTCTGTTTGTATAACTTTATTCAGACTATCTCGATCAATATTACCCTTATAACGATTGTGGATGAGTGATGTTCTTCCCTTTGCAATTCTACTAAATTCAATTTCATCGATCTCAATAATTTCAGGTTTTAATGTATTATTTTCAAAAAGACCAAGCCTCATATTATCCCCTGATCTAATAATTGAATATTTGTAAAATGTATTTTTGTTGAATATTCCTGCTTTGACAACACGTGATGCTTTAAAATCAAAGCTAATGAAGTTCACACCGGGAAAGTCAGTAAGAATAAAAGTAGTTGTACTCAAAAAATCCTGCGCAAGATCGTTTCCAATTTTTTCAGTAAGAAATTGTGCTTCCGGAATTTTAATATAAATAGTATCATTAGAAGTTTTCACCAATTGCAATTTTACTTTACCGAAAAATTTATACTCATTTATCAACTGTATCGTTTCTTCCAGTGAAAGCGAATCCTGAACAAATGAATTATTCTTTATGGGAATGAAAGACATTTTATTGAATCGCCAGGAAAAAATGGTATCGCGTACGATAGAATTATTTTTCAATTCCAAAAGAATTGCTTGTTCGGAAATATAATTTATGTCAATGTTTTGAACTTCCTCAACAGGTACGGTACGGCTTTCAAAAGGAATATCGCATGATTGAAAACATGCTGCACATAGCCAAAACATAAAAACATAAAATTTCATATCGCCAGAACAAATTTAAATTTACAACAAGCATTTTATCTTAAGCAATATAATAAATAATACAATTAAAAGACAAGGAAGCCATAGACCCCACGTTAATGATGCTTTTCAAGCGAGCGAACTGCAAACACAACAGCAAAAAGCGTCAACACCGCTCCCATCAAAAACGGAGCGCCGGGAAAATAAACCGGTGAATCAGCCGCTGTGAAATACGAAAACAAATTCGTCATTAGTAGTGGACCGACAATTGATGTTACACTGATCAGACTTGTCAATGCACCTTGCAATTCGCCTTGCTGATTTGCGGGGACTTGACCTGACATTACACCTTGCAATGCCGGACCGCAAATTCCTCCCAGTGAAAATGGAATAACGAATGCAAACATCATCCAGCTTTGTGTTGCAAATGCAAAGCAAACAAAGCCGATCACGTAAAGAGTCAGTCCAATGTAAATGGATTTTTTCTGTCCAAGTTTGGGAATTACAATGCGGATCAACCCACCTTGTACTATGGCTATCATCAATCCAACAAAGCCTAAAGAATAACCAACCATTTTTTCGTTCCACTTAAATTTTTCCATCGTGTAGAATGTCCAGGTACTTTGTGTGGCATGACTTGCAATATAGATGAATACCAGACTTACAACTAAACTTAGAATTACCGGATAGTGGGACAGTCGTTTTAACGAACCAACAGGATTTGCGCGCTTCCATTCGAATTTCCTTCGATGTTCTTTATCTAATGATTCCGGCAAAATAAAATAGCCATACAAAGTATTTAATAGCGCTAGTCCCGCTGCTGCAAAAAACGGAATTCGGGCGCCATAATGTCCAAGCAAACCGCCCAGTACAGGACCAATAATAAAACCAAGTCCGAAAGCCGCTCCTATTAAACCAAAGTTCTGTGCACGTTTCTCAGGTGTACTGATATCGGCAATGTACGCTGTTGCTGTTGTAAAACTCGCTCCTGTAATTCCGGAAATCAGTCGTCCGATGAATAACCAAATTATCGTTGGCGCAAATCCCATTAGCAAATAATCAATTCCGAAGCCGAACAAAGAAATCAACAACACAGGCCGACGGCCATATTTGTCGCTCAACGCACCGATAATCGGTGAAAACAAAAACTGCATTGTTGCATATGCAAACATCAACCACCCCGCATATGTTGATGCCATACTCAAGTCACCACCAATCATCTCTTCAATCAACTTCGGCAATACTGGAATGATAATTCCCAGACCGATAACGTCGATCAGCATTGTGATGAAGATGAAGGGGAGGGCGGTTTTGGGTTGTTTCAATTAATAGTATTTGAATAATGAAGTGAAAGGAAGGGAATGAAGTGAAATGAAGTGAAATGAAGTGAAATGAAATGAAATGAAGTAGAATGAAGTAGAATGAAGTAGAAAGAAGTAGAAAGAAGTAGAAAGAAGTGAAATGAAGTGGAATGAAGTATAATGCAGTGGAATGAAGTGGAATGAAGTGAAATCAATCAACCTTTCATACTACACTGTTTCCAATCTTCACATTTCACTTCTTTCTACTTCATTTCACTTCTTTCTACTTCTTTTACTTTACTTCTTTTTACTTCATTTCATTTTGCTTCATTTCATTTTACTTCATTGTTGGCATTCCAAACTTCGCCCAATCTTCGCGGGTTGGACCATAGGCACCGACAACCGGTAATCCAAGCATCCTCATCAGAACGATCATTTCAGCACGGTGGTGTGCTTCGTGTTTGATGAGGATCGTCAAAGTGGTTCCCCGTTTCCAAACGTCTCCATACATGTTATCTTCCTTTTGAAGGTCGTCGACAGTCCAGTTCTTCTTAATTTCTTCTGCCAGAGAATTCGCTCCTTTTTCATAGGCTTTGCAAAGCTCTTCAACATTCTCTCCGGAGAAATTCTCCTGCTCTTTTATATCTACTTTCAAGTCCATCTTAGCAGGCATCTCTTGAAGAGTATGAACAATGTGCCACGCCAAAAAGCCAAGCGTTCGAACATCCTGGTGAACGACTTTTGTCAAGCTTTCTTCTGATAGGTTTTTAAATAAGCTGAGTGTTGACTGACTTTCATATTTCCAGTCACTTAGGAAATCATCTAGAACTCTATACATAGTTTTGTGTTTAAAGATGTGTGTTTAGTTCACAAATAAACACAATTAATCCATGCTCAACAATGAGTTTAAAAAAATGACTTGAAATAAACAATGTTTAATTCAATGCTTCAATTTGTTCAGGAAGTTGATATCAACTGAACCGGTGTTTCTAAAGATCATTGTCAAGATTGCCAGTCCAACTGAAACTTCCGCTGCAGCAACTGCCATAATAAAGAAAACGAATACTTGTCCTGCTGCATCTCCGAAATACGTCGAGAAAGCTACTAAAAGTAAATTAACAGCATTCAGCATTAATTCAATGCACATAAAAATGATGATAGCATTTCTTCTGAAAAGAACTCCAAGAACACCGATGCTGAACAACAATGAACTTAAAATTACATAATGACTTAGCGGTATAGCTTGAAAGATCGATCCCATTTTCTGATTAATTAATTTCTTTTTTACCCAACATCACTGCTCCCACCATTGCTGTCAACAATAAAATGGATGAGATCTCAAACGGAAGAGCATATTCACGGAATAATACCAATCCAAGATTTTTTATCAAACCGACTTCTGAATCATGAACTGCAGGTACTGTAGAACTGGCATGACGCAAAGCACCTACCAGTACGACCATTAGCATTCCACCGGAAACTGTTGCAGCAAGTTTTAGCCACTTATTCTTATGCGGCTCTACGTCTGAATTCAAATTCAGCATCATGATAACATATAAGAACAGTACCATAATTGCTCCTGCGTAAACAATGATATGCACAGCAGCAAGAAATTGCGCGTTCATCAGAATATAATGACCGGCGATTGCAAAAAACGTAATGATCAGATACAATACACTATGAACCGGATTTTTTGCAACAACTACCATCAATGCACTGAGAATTGCAAGGAAGGAAAGGAAATAAAATAACGAAAGATTCATTTTTAATGTTCTTAATTTCTTTGCGACTACAATTTATTGTGCTGAAGATTTTTGTTTTGCTTAAACTCTTTAACTTCCGGCGTTTGACGATCACTGATATCAATTCTGTCGTTCACACCTTCTACTAATTTGTCTTTGCCATAGATCATTTCTGCTCTGTCAAGTGAAGTTGCAACTATTCGGTCAGTAAGAAATATTGCTTCCTTCGGACATGCCTCTTCACACAATCCGCAGAAGATGCAACGAAGCATATTGATCTCATAATTGGAAGCATATTTTTCTTCACGATATAATTTCTCTTCGCCTTTCTCTCGTTCGGCAGCAACCATTGTGATTGCTTCTGCCGGACATGACAAAGCACATAATCCGCAAGCTGTACATCTTTCAGCACCATTCTCGTCGCGTTTAAGGACATGTTGTCCACGGTAAACAGGAGCAAATTCCCGCTTCACTTCCGGATATGAAATTGTAGCCTTCTTCTTAAAGAAATGCCGCAACGTGATCCGCATCCCGTTTAATATAGCAGGCAAATAGATCTTCTCAGCGAAGGTTAGTTCCTGTTTTACTACTTGTTTGCTTCTGTTGGTGAGGCTTTGCATTTTATTGTTGTTGTTTTAGGTCAAGGGTCAAAGGTCAAGGGTCA
>JAYUWA010000391.1:0-14293 GCA_043753795.1 Bacteroidota bacterium
CCGATATGAAAATTATCAGCTCTATGCCGGTGAAGAAGCTTCCTACAAAAATTACGATCCAACAAAATCCTTCCCTAATGCTAATGGCGATACGGTAACTGTTGCCGGCGGTGCGCAAGGATTTCCCGGATATCAACCTTCTGATGAAGCAAATGCCAATCGTACAACATTCGGATTTTATGTTGATGGTGAGTTGGACATTACGAAAAAGTTTCTGATCACCGCTGCTGTAAGAGCAGAAAACTATAGTGACTTCGGATTTACGAGCAATTATAAATTCAGCACCCGATATAAAGTTGCCGGTAATTTTGTTTTAAGAGGTTCAGTAAGCACCGGTTTCAGAGCTCCTTCTTTACAGCAAATTAATTTTAGCTCAACTTTTACTACTGTGCAGGGCGGTACAATTGCTGAGGTTAAAATCGCACCGAACTATAGCCCAATTACAAAAGCGGCAGGTATTCCCGATCTGAAGCAAGAAAAATCAGTCAACGGTGGTGTTGGATTTACGTATTCTCCAATTAATAATTTCAACATTACAGTTGATGGATATATTGTTCAGGTGAAAGACAGAGTCGTGCTTTCCGGTCAATTCGATGCAAGTGATCCTACTCTTGATCCAACATTGGCTGCGCAATTAAATGCTCTTAGCGCAAGTCTTGCACAGTTTTTTGCCAATGCCGTCAACACAACAAACAAAGGTGTTGATCTGGTTATTGAATATAAAAAGGTAACGGCTGATCATTTCTTCCGTTCATCCTTAGCTGCGAATATCCAAAAGATGACCATAGACAAAATCAATGTTCCAACTAAATTAAATGACACTCCGGAACATCGCCAGACTTTTTTAAGTGATCGCGAACAGAAATTTATTTTGGCATCTGCTCCGGAATCTAAATTTGCATTAGGTCTGGAATATGGAATTCACAAATTAAGTTTCGGAACACGTTTTACTTATTATGGCAAAACTACCATTCTTGGCTATGGTGAAGATGGATTAGGAATTAACCCAACTGTACCAACAGATGATGGTTTATCAAGTGTAGCTGATCAATATATCTACAGCGGAAAAGTAGTCTCTGATCTTTTTGCTACTTACAAACTTTGTAATGAAGCAACGTTCTGTATTGGCGTCGACAACATTTTTGGCGTTCATCCCGATTTAGCTGTTGTAAAGAATGCAAAATACTGGGCCTATAACAATGAATCAGCCGGACCATGGGATGCAGTTCAAATGGGAGGAAACGGAATGATGATCTATGCTAAACTAGGGTTTAATTTTTAAGACACTTTGGATCAGCATGAGGGGATCTCATGCTGATCCATTTCCCCTCAGCATTCGACTAACGATGTACGGTTTACATTTTTCAAAGATTGAATTTGATCGAGAGTAGTTTTAATTTACATTTATAATTCAATTGAACATTCCGCCAATCGGATAAATTTAATTACATTTATATCTCGGTAAAAATTTCGCCAATCAGGAAGTACCTTTAAAAAGATTTTTTATTAATACTTATGAAATGAAAAAAAGAAAACCAGGAAAAGACTATCACATGAAAAAATATTTACTTATTTTATTTTGTTGCCTTTCTTTTTCTGTTCAAGGTCAACTTTGTTTTGAGAAAACTTTTGGCACATCCTCAACCGATGAATATGGACATGATGTGTATCAATTAGCTGATTCTTCTTATGTGATGTTGGGATTAGGGAGTAATTTAATGTTTCATAAATTTTCACCTTCAGGTCTTTTAACATGGAATCGCATCATCTGCTTTTGTGCATTTACTTCTTATTGTTTTATGGAACCGAACATTGGAAAGAGTTATTATATTTCGGGAAAAGGGATTTTTTTGAAAATTGATTCTATCGGAAATCTCATTTTTAATTCGCAGTTACAAGGGATCAATTATCGGAATTTTGCGCGTCTCAATCATACTTATTATGGCGGATTCGTTACCACAGACACAATAAACGTGCAGTCAGTAAACCCTTATGCATTTTGTATTTTACGATTTGACAGTATGGCGGTTCTATTGAGAACTGATACCATCATTCCTGATTCTATATATAATTACACTCCACTTGCGATAAAGGAACTTACAGACAGAAATTTTATTGTATTGGCCAGAAGAGATAGCGGGATTAATTCTGATTGGTTAGGATATGAATCGTTTAAGATTGATACATCAGGGAATATTTTATGGAGAAGCAATATTTCAAGAGACAGCCTTAGAGTACATGAATTAACTTCGTTGGAGGATACAGGATATATGGTTACGGGAACAAATTTTCAGGATAGCAGCCGGCTTTTTATGAAACGATATGATTCAAATGGAAATATTATAAATGACCACGCATACATTCCTAGTCATGGTTTCTATCGTCATCACACAATAAGAACACATGACCGCGGATTTATGATCGGATGTGACGGAGGAGATGGTGATACAGATCTTCTGATATTAAAAACAGATTCTTTAGGAAACATGCAATGGTATAAAACTTTTGGAGGAACAAATTTTGATCACATTGGTTCTGTACAGCAAACATTGGATCATGGTTATATTATCTGCGGTTCAAAAACTGTATTGCCTTCTTACAGTAATGATTATTATTTAATCAAAACAGATAGCCTGGGAATTATTGATTCTACTTTGACTAATAACTTCAATGAGATTATAAATGAATCTCAATTTGCAATCTACCCCAACCCGACTACAGGCACCTTCATTTTAAAAAATATTTCCTCAAAAGGAAAATCGATGTTGGAGATAATGAATGATATTGGAGAAATTGTTTACTCCGAAATGTTGTATGGGAAGAATGAATATGTGTTAAACACTGATTTTGGGAAGGGGATTTATTTTGTGAAGATGAATGGTGTTGTGAGGAAATTGATTGTGGAATAGGCATCAAAGCAGCAACCGTGGATATAAAGACAGCAAAATATATTGGACAACGACTTGCTATAACACCTGGACTCATCGGACTTTTGATTGCCTATTTACTTTTTGCTTGGGTGACATACAGCTGGGACAGAGAATTATCAAAAGCAATATTTTGGATTTTTGACGTTGAGTTTTGGTATCATTTATTGATTGGAGCTTTAGGATTGTTGGTAATGGCTTATTTCTTTGGACAACTTACAGGCGTCGAAATTTTAGTGAATAAAAAAAATGAACTCTGGACAGGAGTAAAGTACGGACTGATAATTTTATTAACCGGGACTTTGATTGGTAGTTCAGTCGGATTTATTCAAGAAGGAATTGATGAGATTGGTGGCACTAGTACTCCGGTCTACGACTATTACTTCAAACCATTGTTTTGGGTGACATTGTTTGGAATATTACCTGTAATTATAGTTGGACTTTAGTTCGGTCGACAGATAAAAAAACAAGAGAATAAAATTAATGTAGGCGAAAACGCCAACTCTAATATTCGTATCTAGTTGCTAAATCCGCTTCTCTGCTATAGAGCAAAACGGTATTGGAAATTTTACAATGAAACGACTACTTATAGATTTACTACTTCAACACTTAATCGTGTATTTGGGCAGTAAGATTTTTTATTACGACCAGAGAAAGTTTTGCCTAGGTACATTTTACAATTTTCACGATTGCATTTGGTAGAGAGTAAGTTTAATTTACATTTATAAATCGGTTGAAAATTCTGCTGATCAGGGAGCGAGTTTCCCCAGAATTGCATTTCCGATATTCCTTGAAATTTCTTTATTTATTTCTTCTGATAAATTATGTTTCTCTGTAAAATCATTTAGGTCATTAAATGCAAGATCAAAAAATGTTCTATCGGTTAAGTCTAATTCAATATTAACTCTAAGCGTGTTATTTTCTTTATAATATTTTTTTGGCGCATTTCTATTCATCATGTAGCAAAAAATCAAAACTTTAAAAAATTGCGAATGTTTATCTTTTGTCAAGAAATAGGAAAGGCCAGATGTATTAGCAAAAAGCATTTTTGCCCAATTGGTAACTTCTTGAATTTCATACAATTCTCTTGGATCTCTGTCATAACCATCTATTGAAATTTCAACTTTTTCTTTTAAGCTTTTTATAAGATCAGGGTTAACTTGAATTCGATTAAGTCCTGCAATTATTTCAACATATGATTTTTTGATTATTTGCTCTTTATCTATTGCGAAAATTAATCTTTCAGTTTGCTTTAATTTATTATTCATAGCCCAAAAGTGATCTAGTTGAGAGACATAGTCCCTTAACGGGCTAACATATTTTAATAACTCATTCTTGGAACTAGACGATAATTCTTGATGAAAAGGAATAGTTATCTTCCAACTTGATCCGGCCTTTTGAGTCTTTTGAGGGTCGCAATAGCACCAAAATGATTTTTTCTTTCCTTCATCGACCAGAATTATGATTACTGGGATATCATGGTTCAAATAATAATTTAAATGACTCATTTCTCCACGATATATCCAGCCGAAATCATTCGTCTCTTTAAAATAACTTTGTCCTGTTTTTACTTGAGCGGCAATTGTTTTGCCTGTAAGTTGACGAAGTTCTGTTTTGATATCAATATATGCGTCAATTCCGAAATCATGTTCCCTGTGATTCGGTCTAAATATCCAGTTGAATTTGTCTTGGAAGAATTTTTTAAGGATTGTAATTCCTTTCTCACCTAGTTCAGATGCAAAGGAGTCTGTTGGTAATTCCATTTTATAAAAAATTGCTTATAACGTTTAGCATTGCCTCAACATTATTATTTTACCAAAATATAAAAATAAAAAAGAATAAAATATAAATGTTGTAACAATTCGGTACTAGTGTCTCGTGCTTTTTTTCGAGATTTATCAAACTATAATTCAAAATGGCAAATCGTCTGAACTTAGTTCATTTAATACAGTCTCAGGGTAAGCAATATAGTCACCATACTGACCTTTCTTCATTTCTGCACCTTTGCTTTTTCCTAAATATGTTAAAACCCATTCTTCATTTTTCTTTTCAATCCATTTCAATTTTTCAAATTTAGAAGTCAACTCTTTACTAGAAATTCCTAATTCCTTTGATAAGGCTGTTGCTGAAAGATATTTTCCACTAAAGTTTGCCTTAGCAATTGGAGCAACTTCTTGTTTAGTTGGAATTGGTTTTATGGGTTCTGTTTTTACTTTCTCAACTTTCTGCACTGAGATTGTCCGATGTTCGCTACCTCTTTTTATTCTGTCAACTTCTGTTGCTACTTGTTTATAAAGCTCTTCATCCTTTTCTTTTGAAATGTAAATTCCCATTTCCACGTTGTTCTGTTGGGAGAACATATACAAGTTCATTGAAGTTATTATTGCTTCTTTTTCATTGAAATAACATTTAGCATGAAGGTCTTTGTGGAATAGCAACTTTATTCCTGGCATTGATTGTAACCAATTACTGTCGTCTGGATTAATGTCACTTACTTTTCCGTAAATAATAATTATGTCAATTGAAAATTTGTGCCTGTCTTCAAGCGAAAGTTTAAGTTGATTATTCAACTGTAAATACGGACTAATTAAAGACAGTTTGTCATTAGAGTTGTTGATGAGTTTCTTTAAGTAATATGAAACTCCTTGTGTGTCTAAAAATTCTGCCATTGTTTCTATAATTTAATTGTTATTTTATTGTATAAATGTGGTGTCGTAAAACAACTCCGAACGTTTGGTCTTGCCACAAAGCATACACAATTATTGAATTGAAGATAGTGCTTTTTACCGTGACAGTTAAACCATGTTAGTATTATTTTTTCTCTATTGGTTATTTCTTATCCCGAGCCTTAGTTGAATAATTTTCAAGCGGAATGTCTTTATTGATTCGCTTGTCTGCCATGTATAATATGCGATCAGACTTTTCAAAGGGTATTTTTAATTTTTCACAAATTTCGGTCAAATCTTTTAAATATTGAAGATAGAGATCAATCTGGCTGTTTAAATTTTTCTCACTTGGATGAGCCTTTAGTTTTAATTTTTTATCAATATAAATAATTCTAAATACCCTTTGATCGATAATTTGATAAATATTTCTGTTTTTAAATCTTAATATTGTCGAAGCCATGGGAAGTTGTATTCCCTTCTCTTGAAGCAATAATTTCAACACTTTTCTTGTCAACTCAACGTCGATATTAATTGCATTTGATTCAATTTCATTAATCAGATTTAAGGTATAGTTGCCAAGGTTAGCATAACGGTTTACTTTCCATAAAACGATTTCGTTTATTACTTCTTGATTAAATATTGGAATTCCTCTCCAATTTTGTTGTCAAGTCGGGTTGATAGAGATATTCTAAATCTTTTTCAACTATTTGAAAGTTGACATCGAAAATTGTTTTGTGTGTCGACATAAAATTATTGTTAACGTTTTAATATTTGCGATGGGCAGGATTTTTACCAATAATATTGATGCGGAGCATAAAACCTCCAACCACCATTAAACTGTCTGTAGCACACGAAAACCCAGTTATTGGCAATGTGCTTTTAACAGCTCGCGTTCTTACTTTTGAATCATTATACATTAGTTTTTCTTACTTTCCCTTATGGTTGAATTTGTTCGTTCATCATCAATTCGTAATGTTCCTTACCAATTGACTTAAATATTTCTATAAAAACGTCAAATAATATTTGAGGCTGCTCATTAATTATTTTTTGATAGTAGACACTATCCAAGGCTGTAATTTTGTGACTTTCATCATTGATAGTTGAAATAAAAGCACACTTAATGTAATAGGAAGGATCATTTTGATTATCATTAAAAATTGAAGCCCAAGAATCTCTACCATATCCTATAAAGTTAACATAGCTCTCAATTACACGTCTCATTGAATTTGCAATCACAATGTTCAAAGAAGTAGTGGTTGGAATGTTTGCCTTCAAATCTTTTATCGTATTCCAAAGTAAGGAATAGTCGTCATAAATAGTTTTGTTGTATTCCCCTTTGATTGATGTTTTGTTGTTTATTTTGATTATTCTAAGATGCCAATAGTCAGTGCAAATCGGTCTCTTATCAAATGATACTTCCTTATAGAAATACAGGTTGTGAGTTAAAATAAAGACTTGCGAAATATTGTCATTTTTTAGAAACTTTTTATCAGCCTTAGGGTTATCTCCCTTTCTTAAAATCAAATTGTGAATCAAAGTAGAAACGACAAACAATGCCTGACTATCTAAACTTGAAACTGGGTCGTCAATAACTATTATTTTCTTCTTGATGCCGTTGTTCTGAATATCATCTGTACCATTACAGAGTTGGAAAAAATACAGGAACGAAATAAAATTCTTTTCTCCTTCACTCAAACTTTTGAAAATGGGATTACCGACCGATGCGTTTTGGCGTTTCAAATAATATTGAGAAATGTTATTTACTGCATCTTTTTCTGCAATTTCAAATCCGTTAAAACCTGCATTCTTTAAAATAAGGTTGATATTGTCAACTGCTTGTTTCGTATTTACCGTTTGGCTTCTTAGTGTTTCAATAGATTGTTTTGATAAAAGAATTTTTGTTTTGTAGTCTGCAATTAAAACATTTGCTAAGTCCGTTATGCGTTGATGCTTTACTTCCTTTGCTGCAAGTTCATCAATTTCTAATCTACAGTTGAAAGCCATAAAATGCCAAATTTGAGAAATAAAGTTTGTTCTGTTAACATTTAGTTCTGAAAAGGTTTTATTGTTTTCCTTAATCTCCTTTACAATTACTGAAAGGTCGGCTTTCAATGAATTAAGCAAAACAAGATTTTTTCTCTCATTAGGATTTTCAATCTTATCAGCAACTGTTACATAATTGCTTTTGAAATGTTCTTGGAGGGAGAGATAAATATTTGACACCAAATTATTTGGGTTAAATTCATTTTGCATGCTGATTACATTTGCTAAGAATGCTTCTGATTTCTGTTTATAGTTTGATTGGAGTGCAACTAATTCACTAATTTTTTCTTTGTATGTTAAATCAAAAAATTTATTGAATTGTCCCTTCAAATTTTCATCAATTGTATCTTGTTGACAGAAGGGGCAAACGTCAGTTTTATCTAAAAACTGAACACCTGTTTCCACCCAACTTCTCGCATTTATTTTTGCAATTAATGCTGCAATATCTACATCTTCATTACCGACAATAACTTCTTGAAGTAACTTCTCTAACTTTAATTCAATTCCCCTTAACTCTTTATAAAGAATTGAATTTACATTTTGATTGATTTGCTTTATTTCATTTTCATAAAGCAGTTGATAGCGTTCGGTTAGTTGTGTAATGGTCGGAACCGTTACAGGTAGACTATCTAATTTGTTTTTTATTTCTTGTAAGTTATTGGGTTTACTACCAGAATGAATAAGATTGATTTTTGAGAAAGCAGTAAATGTGGTTCTCTGTCTCCAACAGTGGTCTAATAATACATTTTGATTACTCCGTTTTGAGGTGGATATACTTTCAACTAAGGTTGTTTTATTTTTAATTAATTCGTTATATTTATTTATTAAATTTTCTTCGCTTGCAATTTGGCCATCAATTACTGCATTCGCTTGGTTTAAAGAAAATACACCTTTCAAAACAGGACTTCGATTGAAATTGATTTCGGTAAAATTTTCATCAAAAACTATTATTTGATGGTTAGCTTCAATATAACCGATCTGCGAACAGTCATTGAATTCTTGTACTTTAAGACTAGCATCAAGACTAAGATTAAATAGGTATTTAACTATTGATGATTTACCTGAACCATTATATCCAAAGAAAAAATTTACTTTCTTCAAATCTGGGATTTGAACTCCATCAACTGGGTCGTAAGTCGCAATATTTTTTATTGTAAGTGATTCAATCATGTCTCAGGTGCGCTATTTTAAACTTGCGGGTAAAGTTTGAAGGATTATGCAAGTATTGAGGGATTTTGCGCAGACTCTTCAAAGTTAGCGACTCTTTTCCCTCAAATACTTCTTGCACAAATCCTATGCTATCTGTAGTATTTCTCTTTAAACTCTTTCTTTGCTTTTAGTAATTCTGTTTGTACTTTATCGTTTTCGGGAAATAAAATTTCTTCAGGCATTGGTTGGAAATATTTGTCCCAAAACTTTCCACCTGTATTATCAATTAAAAATTTTGCAACCATTCTGTTTGCTAAATCATCTCCTTGTGTTTTGGTTGGCCTGATTGGATACTTACCTACTAAATAGCCTTCCTGATATCTTGGTCTTAACGCGTTAACAGGACTAACGTTTTGTAGCTTAATTAATACAATGCCTAAATCCATAAAATATGAAATGCTTTGATTTGGATATGGTAATCCAAATACATATAAATATCCTTTGGTTGTGTTTTTAAGAGAAAAAGTAGCCGCTACCCGCAAAGATTGTGTAATGTCGATTAACGGAGTTGGCAAAATTTCATAGTGTTGAAATAATGAATAATAAAATTCATCAAAATAACTTCCTTTCCCACGATACAATTCTATCATTTTTATCAGTTCGTCATACCGTTTGATTATTAGTTGTTTCTTTATACTATATTTCAATGTTCCATCTTTATTTTTTTCTTGCCTACATATTGAAGGGAAAATCACAGTTTTTGGAGTTCGGTCTTTATAAAATGTTGCCTTATTATTTTTATAATCTTCTGTTTGTCCTCTATAATACATTTCAAAATTCTTGTTACTCAAGGTTACATTTGCAACTTCGTCAACAAGTTGTCTGAAAGTCGTTACGGGATAACCTGCACTCGCCCTTATTTTGTTTACTGTCGCATCAAGTCTTTCCCAAACAAGTCCATTTTCGTAATTAAAATTAAATCCACGTAAAGTTTTATTTTTACTTCGTGAAATTTTGTAGATTTTTTTTTGAAATGGTGAAAATAATTTACCTTCTATGGGTTGCATTGCGTTTGGTTTGTCTTAATATTACGGATAACGCTAAACATTTGAAGAAGCATTATTTTTATTCCGAAATATAAAAATTAAAAAATAATATTTCGGCGAATGCTGTTAGCGGTAATGTATTTATTTCGTTATAAAATTTGTTATATTTTGTTCCAAATCTTTCAATATTGTGTTTAATAGTTCTGTCGGTTCAGTATATGGTTTATAAATAATTTTTGTTGAAATAGATTTTTTAAATTCATTTAATCTTTTCCATTCATTTGTAATTTTATCAAAATCTGGTGTGTCCAAAGAAATAATTGGGGCAGCTGAATAAAAATACGACATCCCAATTGGATTTGTCAATTTGGAATTATCAAGTGCTTGTAACAGTTCTTCAACAGTCCCTGATTCGGCTCTTTGAGTACCTGTTTCTTGGTCAAAAGTCGGCGTGCCTAATTTATGTTTAAACAATGAAATTACAAAATCAGATTCTTGAATTAGTCTTGCGTTTATTACGTCTTGGGCATATCCATTTTGAGAAGCTAAATCTTCCCAACCATGCACTAAAATTCTATATCCACAATGACTTTCATGTTTATCAGTCCTAAATCTTCGCTCTAATGTATCTAATAGTAATTTACGTTCTTGTTGGGTATCTCCTGGTGAAGCAATTACAATATTTATTCCTAAATCTGATTTAGGTTTTCTTTTGTTGACAATTGTTGGACTAATTTTAATATTTTCAAATATTTCTTTATTCCACTTCGAACTTGAAGATAATAAATTCATCAATGTTTTTACGTCTTCAAAAATCCCTTCGGTCTCATCGTTACTAATCAATTCAGTTACTCGTTTCAAGCAATTAGAGCATAGTCTTGCTTGTCTCATACCTGCATCAATTCCCCTTTTATCTTCTAAAAAATCATAAATACATCCTGTAACTTGTTGGTGTCTTATTTCTGTTGTGTCTATTTCTAAAGCAAGGTAGTCGACTATAAAATAAATAAATCCATTTGATTTTGGCAAGTCAGTTAGAACACTCCAATTAGCAAATGAAAATATGGATAAATTATTATGTTCGTGCATGAAAAAATTGTCGTTGTATTGTAAATCTGTAAAACAAAAAACTCTGTCAAAATCTTTGAATTCTTGTCTATGGTTTTCTTGGATTTTATCAAACGATTTTGGTTTACTTATAATTTCTTCTCCAATTATAAAAGGTTTGCCGAAAATTGCAAACTTGATATGCTTGCAATTAGAATTTAGAAAGGTTTTTAATTTATTTCTGTCAATTTCAAATTTGTCGTCTAAAATTATTAGTATGTTCATTGTCTGTTTAAGTTTTGTTTTTGCATTTCCGCTAACATTTTGCGTTGATACGCCAATTGCTTATATTCTCTATATTCGTTGTCTGTCTGCAACTATAGCGCTTATTCCTTTGGATGGTCCCATTTGTTTTATGTCTTTTCCTATATACTCCACTTTTCTATAAACAATAATCGTGTATAAAGTTATTCAATATTAATTTCACTATCTACAATTATAAACTATTAAAAGATATTCCTTACAAGGATAGTAAAAAATATAGAAATACAGGCGACATTTGAAAACATTCACATTGATCAAGTTTTTAAGTTTAAGTATAATCTTGATTTGGTGATTTAAGTGTAAAATTCCAATATTAAAATTCTTTGGCAGCATTAAATTTGAACGAGATACTATATAAGTTATCGCAGACAAGCGGATAGAGGATGCTTAAGTATAAAAAATTCTGTGTTTTGTTTATCAATTGACTATGCGGGCAACGACAATTTCCAGGGTTAATTTTTTATAAAAGCAACAGCTAAAAATTAAATTATTTATAATTTATTTTCTTTCACCACCACTCAAATTTCATTTCTAAAAAATAATTCCCTACATTTATTCTTTCATTCCTCTTCAATAATTTTCATTTTGTTTCACCAAACAAAAAAAATTATTCAAGCATCAACTTCGCATCACCTCAAAATAATTTCACACCTAAATATTTTACAAAGAATTACTTAATTCTCCTATGGTAATCCCACTCTGCACCAAAGATTCCATAAATCTCTCTTAACGCTCGATGGAAACTTTGATCGTTCATTTGAACGATTGAATCTTGAAGTCACTGCATTGATGTAAGGCTACTACAATAGATATTGTCAGATGGGTCCTGTTATATTGCCGGATCCACAACCGGAAGTTTGCGATACTCTGATAATGGTTGTTCATGAACCAACTCCTCCTTTTAAATAAGTCTATAGCGACACAACGATTCTCTATGTGGATGGAAAGTCATATTTTAATTTACGAACTTCTTTAACGGGCAGGTTGTATTTCATGGCATTTCATGAATGGGATAAGTGTGAAAAGGCCATAGAGAATTTATCCCCTATAATACACAGGGCTTCACCCTGTGGTGGCGAATATCGCCCTTTCAGGGCTGACAAAACAGGAATCCTTTTCCATAGGGCTTCGCACTATGCAGATAAATAATCGCCCCTTCAGGGCTCAAAAAACATATAGCGCTGAAGGCGCGATATTCGCCAGCGACGGGCGCAGCCCATCGAAAATGAAGGCGCGATATTCGCCAGCGACGGGCACCGCCCATCGCAAATGACGTGCAATATCACCAACGACGCATCCATCGAAATGAAGGCGCGATATTCATCAGCGATGGGCAACGCCCATCGGAAAAAGAACGGTCATCAACGACGGCCATCATCATCAACCAATAAAAAATATTTTTAAATTTGAAATTCAAAATAGAAATTCAAATTCCAATGGGTCAATCGTTAGTAAAATATTACATGCATATTGTTTTCAGTACGAAGCACAGGCAACCTAAAATTTTACCGGAGATAGAAAGTGAATTGCATGCTTATATGGGTGGTATTTGTAATAATCTGGAATGTCAGACAATAAAGATCGGTGGGTATACCGACCATGTTCACATCTTATGTATGCTTTCGAAAAAGATTCCATTGATAAAATTGCTGGAAGAAATAAAATCGCATTCGTCCAAATGGATAAAAACAAAAGGCGAAGCTTATAAAACCTTTTACTGGCAAGATGGCTATGGAGCTTTTTCTGTTAGTCCGAAGAATGTAGATTCAGTCATAAAGTATATTGCAAATCAGCATCGCCACCACGACCTTCAGAATTTTCAGGACGAGTACCGTGAACTGCTCAAAGAATATAAGGTGGAGTATGATGAGAGGTATGTATGGGATTGAAATAATTTTAATCTGCCTTATAGCTTATATTTCCCTATAATGCACTGAGACTTCAATCTGTGGTGGCGAATATCGCCCATCCAGGGCTCAAAAAACATATAGCGCTGAAGGCGCGATATTCGCCAGCGACGGGCACCGCCCATCGAAAATGAAGGCGCGATATTCGCCAGCGACGGGCAACGCCCATCGGAAATGACGTGCAATATCACCTACAACGCATCCATCGAAAATGAAGGCGCGATATTTACCAGCGACGGGCGCAGCCCATCGAAAATAACGTATCCGTCGACGTTGGCACCGCCCATCGAATGAATGTGCGATATTCCACCATAAAAGAAAATATTATCACCAACGAGAAGAGTAGCATATAAACAAGAAGTGCATCATATCGAGGAAGAAATTACCATCATTCAAAAATATGTTACATCGCTTTCTCAACAGTTAAATTGTCGTGAAAGTTGCGTCATTGGCACTTAATTTTAAAGGTATAATAAACCTTAAAAACTAAAATGCCATGAAAAAATTATTTTTGTTAATTCCTGCGACATTGATCTTCAATATGACGATCGCTCAAGATACAAAGAGTGAAATGACGCAGAAAAGTGCATCGTTGGATGGAAAATCCTATAAGATCACTTTGACAGAAGTGGGTAATCAGAGTATCATTACTGAGCCCGCTGATAAGACGAAATCTACGATGGAAAACAAAAACGGAGAAATGAAAAATTCCGACGGAGCGTCGATGGAAAGATCCGGAACGACACAATCGCAAGCAGGAATGGAGAAAAAAGATTTTGAAAAAAGCGGAACGCTAAAATTTAAAAGCGGAATGATCAAATCTTCTTTTGCAGGAGCGATGAAAGGTAAAGATTGCAGTTATACATCTACAGCTTCTTCCGTTTCTTCAGATGCAATTTCTTTTACTTCTAATTGCAATAACTATAAGAATAATTCAGGTAAATCGTCTGATCATACCGATCATAAATCAATGAAATCTTCAGGAACAACTGACGACATGAGTTCTAAAGAAAGTACTACAACTACTACTAAAGAAAGTACAACAACGACTTCGGGAACTACACAGAATTCTACAGGAACAACTCAGACAAGTACGACTTTAACCGGTACTTCACGTATTGAATGGTCAGGAACAGTAACAGGAAATAATATCAATGGAACCTTAAAAGTTTCTGATAATGGTC
>JAYUWA010000392.1:0-4739 GCA_043753795.1 Bacteroidota bacterium
ATCACAGTGTGGTTGTTTACCTTTTGTCCTTCGAGTGTAGTCACTTCCAGAAGTTGCGATCTAATCTTTTTCCCGCGGTGATCTGCATGAATGTAAACAGAGACCTCTACAGTAGTGTCATAAGCACAACGGTCACTGTATGGGCTCAAAGAAGCCCAGCCAACTATTACATTGTTTTCTTCTGCCACGAAGACCGGATGATTTGCTTTATGGTTTTGATACCATTCAAGCTGCTTATCTAATGTTCTCGGAGTTGTATCAAATGTTGCTGTAGTATTCAGAACAGCTTCGTTGTAGATATCCAGAATTGCTTGCAGATCATCATTTGTAGACTTTCGAATTTGTAACATACATCAAAGGTATGAAATTGCAGAATGAATCTGAAATCTCCTAGAGTGTAAACCGAAAAGTTAACGCACCGTCAAAGTAACCATAAAAACCGGGAACGATATCTATTTGTGGTTTCACATCAAGACCGATGGTGATTGGAGCTCCATTGAATTTATATTCTAATCCAATGATGAAATCTACTCCAAGATAGGTTCTGCTTGTGTATACATCGTCGTCATAAACAATCACTTTGTTTCCTTTATACTTGTAGTAACGATAATATCCATAGCTATAATCTCCTTGAAAAAATCCAACGTGTCCGCCAAGCCCGTAAAACCACTTCAATCCTGCGGCATTAGGAAAAGCTTGATGTTTTTCATATAATCCGGTAATTGAAAGGGAATGTCGGGCGAAGCCAACAATACCCTCAAGGGCAGTTGTACTACCGGTAAAATGTTTTACCGTCAGTCCGGAATTGATCCCACCTAAAC
Organism: Bacteroidota bacterium; assembly: GCA_043753795.1. GTDB lineage: Bacteria > Bacteroidota > Bacteroidia > AKYH767-A > 2013-40CM-41-45 > JADKIH01. Next base: position 822 of record JAYUWA010000392.1, read on the forward strand.
GAAATCCTAGTCCTGTCTTGTAGTCTTGAGCACTGCCTGCTATTGTTAGCAGCACTAATGCGAAGAACACTGTTAATTTTTTCATAGATATTTATATAGTTGTTTTTAGTTTTTAATCAACAATGAGTCAATTGTCATTTGTGTGATTGAATGATAATTTTCTCTTGCAGTCGAGTAAATGTCCTGTGCCATTTTTTTACCCTTTTCTGTTTTTATCATTGCAGTAAATAATGGTTTGACAAATTTTCTTCTGCCAACATCGTTCAGGAATATTTTCAGGGCCGGGTAAGCGGGTTCATAATTACTTAGAATAGATTTTTCTAACCAGGCAAACAGGATTTCTGAATTCCCCGACTTGGTAAAATGAAAAGCTCCATCCAGAGCCTGCATTTGAACGGATGTAAGTTTTTCAGGGATAAGTGCTAAAAATCTAAGCCATTCAAAGGTCGAAAATCCCTTTGTACTTAACTCTTTCGCTTTCTGTCCCTCTACCCATGACTTAGCAACTTTTGCTACATTTTCAAACTTTGTAGAATGTATAGTGGGGCAATTTGCGGGCAATCCGGGGCTATAGATCCATTCATTAATACCAATCTTTTGCTCCAATTGATCGTTACCTTTGATTAATTCTGAATTATATTCTCCAATAAATTGCTCAGTAGTGATCGTTCCAAATGCATGTCGGTGAAAATAATTTTTCAGAAACGCATCAAAGCGTTCTCTTCCAAAAGTATTTTCGATCAGCAATAATAAAAAATGTCCTTTTTCATAAGCGATATCATTCATCCCATCATCAGGATCTCTTCCAGCCAGATTAAGTTTCAAATGTGTATCGGCACTTGTATCACCTAATTCTGCAATCGTTGCTTTCAGATCTTCCAATCCCAGTAAACATTGCATATCCGAAAAGTCTTTACCATACAATGCTTCCATGATGCGTAATTCAAAATAGACTGTAAAACCTTCATTCATCCAGAAGTCATCCCACGTAGCATTCGTTACCAGATTCCCGCTCCATGAATGAGCGAGTTCATGTGCAACCAGCGATGTTAATGAACGATCTCCTGCAAGGATAGTTGGTGTTGCAAAAGTCAACATTGGATTTTCCATTCCGCCGAATGGAAATGAAGGTGGAAGTACGATCAGATCGTATCTGCCCCAGGCATAGTCGCCATATAATTTTTCTGCGACATTTACCATTTGTGGCAGATCAGCAAACTCATTGATTGCTTTATCGATCGTAACCTGTTCGGCATAAACTCCGGTGCGCTCATCCAATGGCTTGAATAAAAAATCCCCTACTGCAAGTGCAAGCAAATATGCAGGAATCGGTTTTGGCATTGTGAAATTGTAAATTCCCGTTTCGTTTTTTTGCTGCGGATTTTCAGCACTCATTGCTGCCATCAGTTGTTTTGGAACTTGTACAGTTGCTTCGTAAGTAAACCTGATTCCGGGACTGTCTTGAATTGGAACCCATGTTCGTGCTAAGATCGCTTGCGACTGTGTAAACAAAAACGGTTGTTTCTTTCCTGCTGTCTGTTGTGGTGACAACCATTGTAAAGCTGCTGCTTCCGGAGAAGTTGAATAGTGTATTGTAATAAATTGTGTTGAAGAGTCTATATCAATGATCAGTTCTTTGCCTAAAAATTTTTCTTCATTGCCAACAGAATATTTCGCAACAACATCGGAATTATTCAATGTGATCTTTTCTATATTCAGATCCCGGGTATCGAGATGAATTTTATTCGCTCCTTTTTCTGATTCAATAGTTAAGGTAGCCTTTCCAAGAAGAATCTTTTTTTCAAAATCAACAGCGAGGTTCAGATTGAGATGAGTGACTTTGGATTCATTTGATCGTGCATAAGAATGCGGATCTTGTTTCAATACCATTTCTTGTGTTTCCATTTTTTTATTTGTTGGATTCGTGCATGCAGAAAAGATCACGAATGAAATTACGAAGTGCAGAAGGGTTTTCCTCACAAATTAATTTTTGTTTAAAGGTACTAACTTTTTTTGTTCCCGATTTTATTGTTAAAATCAAAAAAGGCCGCCCTTTCCGGGACGGCCTTTTCAGTTAATCAAATTGAAATGAGAATTTGTTTTTATTGTGCAATCAGTACTTTTTTGGTAACCAATTTGTCACCTTCCTGAACTGATACGATGACATACGAAGAAGCAACATTCACAGCGCGACTGAAAGTAGTGCCTTTGCTAAAAGTTTCATTTATCAGAATCTGTCCAAGCGCATCTACAACTTTGATATTCGCATCCTTTGCAGCATGATCGAATTTTATAGTTAACAGATTGTTTTTAGAACTGATTACTACCGATTCATCAGTGATCTCTCCAACTCCGATTGAAGTTACAGTGATCGTTTCTGAATAATCTGCCGAACATCCGTCTGACGTTTCAATATGCAATGTAACAGTATAGGTTCCATTTGCAGCATATGTGTAATTCGGATTTGCAGCGTTAGAGGTATTGCCATCACCGAAAGCCCATGAATAAACTATCACATTACCAATAGCAGCATTTGTAAATGCTACATCTAATCCCAATGCTGAATAATTGAAATCACTGATTGCACTTCCAACCAAAACATTTACAGTTGCCGGAGCGCTCGAGCAAGGAAGTTCCTGAACTTCCCAGTCGTAACAGTAGTAATAATAAATTGCAGGGTTAGAAGTTGAATTACTTGAAGTAATTGAAACAAGTCCGCCAATTGTATACGGATAAATTGCGCCGGTTATATTTCTGTAAAGTACACTACCTGCAACAACACCAAGTTGGTAATTTCCCGGTGACTGAATATCGAAATTCAGATCCACACGACTTTGTCCATTTGGAACATTAATTGTTCTTGATTGAAGCAATGTACCATTTGAAGTATAAAGATTGAATGTTCTGTCAGTCGCTCCATTGGCATCAACTAATACAGACTTCAAACGCATCGGTGCAAAAGTTGTGAAGATCTCTTTTCCTTCGAATGAAGTGTTGTGATATCCGCCCGAGCCAATAGAAGGCCCGATAGGTCCAACGTTTTGTAATGCTGTTGGAGTTACCTGCCGAACTGTATAGGTTGTATTTGAATTTAAGATCGGAGTAGTATAAGTCAATGCTGTTGATACTAATGTATTTGTAGCATCATACCATTCAGCCTGATTGCCACCTGTAACAGTAGCTGTTAATGTTGTACTACTCGCTGTACAAAGAGCAGTTGTTCCTGAAACTGTCGGTGCCGGATCAATCGCTACTGTGATATAAGATGTTTTGGTCATAGCATCAGAACCAAGAGTATTAGTAACTGTAAGCGTTACAGTATATGTACCGGCAGTTGTGTAAAGATGCGAAGGGTTTTGTAGCGTAGATGTTTGCCCATCACCAAAATCCCACAGCCATTGTTGCGGAATGTCGGTCGACTGATCTGTAAAACGAACTGTTCCGAAGCATGTAGTGGTAACATCACTTGTGAATTCTGCAACCGGGGGAGCTAAAGGAATCTGACAAAATGGAGGGATAGAAAAATCTTCCGTCTCATCACCAGCAGTATTTGCACTTCCCTGAATTGCATTAAAGCCCATTCCTCTTCGTGCGAAAACTTCCCAGATCAGACATTTGTGAATTCCTCCGTAAAGATTATCGTCAGCTTGTAAAATTGCATCACGGCCATCAAGAAAACCGGGACCACATGGTTGAAGTTTCATTCCTTCAATCACTAATGCCATTGCAATGTTGTTTCCTGAAGTACCATTGATCCAGTCTGGATCAAATCCATCCTGATCAACTAATGCCCAGTTCAAATCCCAAGTAACAGTACACCACACTTCACCTACATTATGAACCTGTGAACTTAGTGCTAAAGTGCTATACGTTTCAGGATTGATAGACATATCTGTTGAATAAGGATATCTTCTGATT
>JAYUWA010000393.1:0-14216 GCA_043753795.1 Bacteroidota bacterium
AAGAAAATTTTCAAGTTTGATCTCCGCTTTTGTAAGACTTGTGCTGACTTTAAAATCGCCAACGTAATTTACTCCTGATTCACTTCTGGTCATTTTGTCGTTATCGTCGAATGCCCAGTTTTGGTCAGGGTTAGTACGTGGAATTGGAATTAAATTCCAGCTTCCTTGTAATTGCTTTTTAATACCTGATTCAGATTTGAAATATTCTTCTTTTGAGCAAGAATAAAGTGCTGCAATACATAGCACTAAAATAAGGGCTGTTAACTGACGAATTGGTTTCATTCTTTATTCTTTATTGTAAATATAAAATTAAAATTGATTCGGGAATTACTTTTTCCCGGAAATAATTTTTTCCTCAATCAATGTTGTTGAGTAGCCGGGCAAAAAATCTATCGTTTTTACCTCTCCGCCGTAAGATTGAACGATATCGGCTCCGACGATGTTGCTCAAATTATAGTCAGAACCTTTCACAAGTACATCCGGACTCACGGTTTTTATCAATTCGAGAGGGGTTGGGTCGTCAAAAATGATGACTGCGTCTATAAAATGCAGTGCAGCAAGCAAAATCGACCTTTGTTCCTGGTTATTTATCGGCCGATTCGGACCTTTTAAACCTCTTGTAGAGGCATCTGAATTGACACCTATGACTAAAATATCACCCAAATCTGACGCTTTTGCCAGATAATCGATATGTCCTAAATGTAATATATCGAAGCACCCATTCGTAAAAACGATCTTTTTTGACATAAACTGCCATCTATATATAGAATGCTGAAGCTGATTCAGGTCTACTACTTTTCGTTTTATGATCTCAAGATGCGTTAGCGCTTCCATTTCTTTGTTTGAGGAATAAATATAAGAAAGATAATGCTCCAAATACGATCACCACAACGGTATTGGAAAAGTGCATTAATGTAGCAAAGGTAATTCCATCGTCGTATGTGATTCCAAACAGCATCAGTCCAAGAGTAACAGCCCAATGGTAAGCACCAATTCCGCCCGGTACAGGTGCACTCATGCCTATTCCTCCAACGACCAGTACAAATAATCCTGCATGCCAGTCGAGATGCTTTGTGGAATCAAGTGAGAAGAAGCAATAATACGACATCAGAAAATACATCGTCCAGATCAACACTGTGTGAAAAAGAAACAGAAGTGGCTTTTTCATTTTCCGCACGGAAATAATTCCGTCGCCGATACCTTTTAAAATCACTTTCGCTTTTGTTGCAAATGCTTTTCCTCTTTTACTCTTGAAGACAAAATACATAATTACAACAAATGCCAAAATTGTTATAAGCGATTGAACAGGTGAATTACTTGCTGATTCAGTATTGTTTCTGAAAGCACTTATAAAATTTTCATTCAAGAATTTCATCAGTCGTTCGTATTCAAAAACAGCGACCAGCAACATACATACCAGCAAACTCAAAACATCAATGATTCTTTCGGTTATCACTGTGCCAATAAGTTTTTCAAACGGAATTTTTTCTGATTGAGCTAATGTTCCGCAACGAGTCACTTCACCCAGACGGGGAATTGCAAGATTTGCCAGATAGCCGATCATTAGTGCAGTGGAAGTATTCATGACCTTTGGCTTGTAGCCTAAAGGATGAATCAGAAGATTCCATCGGATCGCACGACTCAAAAAAGCGACAAGACTTGCAATAACAGAAAGCATGACCCAGAACAGATCTGCATTTCTGATTTTATCGATGGTCTCATTTATATTGACTTTTTTAAATGCAAGGTACAATAAGCCCGCACCAAGCCCTAAAAGTAAAGTGTATTTTAAAATCGAAAAGAGTTTCTTATTCAAGTTGTTTTTTTTGTGAGGGTGTGTAATGGAATATCCGGTGCGTTTTATTCTTTGATCTCAGTTACACCTCCACTAATTATAAACTTCATCATATCAGTTCCGGAAGCATTCAGTGGACGGATGTTTTCTCTTGGCAATATGATCAGTTCACCGGCAAAGCTATAGGAAAAGGGCAGGTAGACAGCTACCAATGTAGTTTCAAGTCCGATGTCAGACAAATTTTCCTGAGTAATAAATCCAATTCGGTTGATCTCTGAATCTTTTTCCAATCTCACCAGCACAGGAGTATTGAATCTTTTCTTCTCACCAACAAAAGCTTCCACAAGATCTTTCACAGAGGAATAGATTAGTTTGACCAATGGTGCTCTGTTTGCTGCTTTTTCAGCATAAGAAAACAATGGATTACGGATGTAATGCGAACCGATATATCCTATTACTGCGACACCGACAAAAATTGTCAGTAGTCCTAACCCTGGAATTTCTAATTGTTCAATACCCGGAACCTTGATTGGTATTTGGAACGGAAGTAAGCCGTCGATCCAGAATATTGTTTTCAATAATACCCATAAGGTTACAACGATAGGTACTACGAACAGACAGCCTTGTAAAAAGTAATTTAGAAGCTTTTTCATTTTATTTGAATTGAAAGGTAAATATCGCAAAACTATGGTTGTGGAAATGGCGTCTTCTCAATAGAAACTAACAACTTTTTGCTTAAAAGAATGGGAGAGGTGAAGGTGTATGTTGGGAAGGACTTTTTTATCTTTTGAATGATGATTTGAAGGAGGGAATTGCGGAATTCGGAATGAAAGCTTAGTAGGAATGTGATTTCAGAAGGCACACTTTCTGATTTTTTAAATTATTTTTAAAGGCGTTATTGTGTTTGAAAATATCACGACTAGCCGTTAAAATTTTTCTTTTGAAATCCGCAATCATCAATGAAGTGCAATTATTTCACTAGCTTTATCTTTCCAAAAACCCAATCAGTGAACATCGAACAATTAAGGCAGTATTGTATCAGTAAACCGGATGTTGAAGAAGGGTTTCCTTTTGGAGAAACGGTTTTGGTTTTTAAAGTTAATGGTAAAATGTTTCTTCTCCTTCCATTGGATACTGAAGGGTTGCAATTCAATGTTAAGTGTGATCCGGAAAAAGCAATTGAATTGCGTTCTGAATTTCCGTGCGTACAACCCGGCTTTCATATGAGTAAAACGCATTGGAATACGATCTATGTTGATGGAAGTGTTTCAGATAAATTGATATTGGAATGGATCGATCATTCGTATGAATTGATTAATCAAGTCAAAATGAAAAAGGCAAAAAAAGAAAAGAGGTGAAAAAGATTTAATTTTCTCCGTTCTTTACAAAATTAATTCAACTGGAATAATTTTAGCATATAATCAGACTTCTGCACGTTTTGTACGGAACTAAATCATGAACCGATCTATCAATTTCAATGCATGGCTTGCTTATGCAGCAGTAGCTATTTTTTGGGGGACTACATTTTTTGCTATTCGTGTAGGTGTAGAAACGTTTCCGCCGTTTTTGTTGGCAGGATTCAGACATAGTATTGGTGGGATACTGATCTGTGTTTATTTTTATTTTAAAGGATATAAACTTCCACCGAAAAAAGATCTGAAAGTTTTTGCCATAAATGGTTTGCTGATGCTTGCATTTGGAAACGGACTCGTTACCTGGGCAGAACAATACGTTAATAGTGGGCTTGCAGCACTTATTTGTTCGCTCACACCAATATGGATCATTGCTGTTAATAGTGTGAGCGGACAAAAGGAAAAGATAAATTTTATTATCGTTCTTGGAATTATTTTGTGTCTGCTTGGTCAATTCCTATTGTTTAAAGATAACGTCAAAGATTTTGCTGACCCAAATTATGCAATAGGCATTGTAGCTATTTTAATTGCAAACATTGCATGGGCAATCGGCACAGTTTATTCGAAAAACCATAAGTCAGATACACATCCTTTGTTTGGAGCCGGATTACAAATGATATGCGGCGGAATAATTTTGGACCTTGTAGGGACAGTAAGAGGCGAATGGTCTAATCTTCATCCGTCGTCAGATGCTATATGGGCATTGGTATATCTTATTATCTTCGGCTCAATTATCGCATATGGTGCTTATATGTATGTATTGAAAAAACTACCTGCCACTATTATAAGTACCTATGCATACGTCAATACTGTTGTAGCTGTCTTTTTAGGCTGGCTATGGCTCGACGAGCCACTCAATGCACTCGTTTGGATGGCGGTTGTGTTTACTATTGCAGGAGTTTATCTGGTAAATAAGAGTTTTAAAAGTTGAAAAAAAACCAATTATGAAACGAGACTCAATTTTAAAATTAGTTCATTTGTTATTGTTATTTATCATTATTAATTTTCAATCTTATTCCCAAATATGGAGTGAAACATCAGGCCTTGCAGGAAGTGCACGTTCTATTGTTCACACCAATTCGAATTCGTTTGCCATTTCAGGAAATTTAATTTTTCGTTCAGCAGATGATGGTAATTCCTGGGATAGAATACCAATTTATTTTTCTCAATTTGTGAATGATCTCGCAGTATGTTCGAATAGTATTCTTCGAGCAGATGACAATGGACTATTTCGATCTACAGATGAAGGTCTTACATGGACACAAGCCACTTTGCAAACTAATGCATGCTTTAATATTTCAGTAAACGGTTTGAGTGCTTATTCGATTGGGTCAAATGGTCTGTTCAGGTCCGTTGATGGCGGTATAAATTGGAATAGAGTTTATATACCAAGGTTAGGAACTTTTACAAGAGTAGCTTTAGAAGGAAATTTAGTTATAGTGTCTGACCAATTTGAGTTGTTTATTTCTTCAAACTCCGGAGTGTCCTTCAATACAATTAGCCAACCGAATGTCATTCCTTATTTAGTAAACGGGAATCGAATTTTGGCCAGGACATCTCTAGGACATGCTTATTCGACAGATACGGGAAATACCTGGAACCTCATGCCGGATATTCCCTTTAATGCAGGTGTTTATGAGGTTTGTGTAGATGGAGCAAAAGTTTTTTTTGCAACATCTCTCGGGGTATATGTATCACTGGACAATGGAAACACATGGACGCTAATTAATGATAAAAGTTCAAACGCAATAGATTCAAACAATGGAACAATTCTGCTTGGTTCAGAATATTTGTTGCGCTCAATAAATGGTGGGAGCACCTGGCAGTATTCTGCATCTGGTTTAAATACCGGGTATGCTGGTCCTTTTATGTTAGATGGTTCAGGATTGTTTGCAGGGGGTGATGGTGTATTTTATTCACCTGATGAAGGCACTAGCTGGGAGCCAAGAAACGAAGGTATATCTGACAATGTTAATCAACTAGAGAAACTTGGTAATTATATTTTTGCTACTACTGAAAATGGTGTTTTTCGGAGTTCAGATAATGGTCTGACTTGGACAGCCACTAATTCCGGGCTAGTTGATTTGGATCTAAATCAAATTTTGGTTTTTGACTCCTTGGTGTTTGTCTCAAATAGATCACCTGTCTTTCCCAATTTCTATGTAAGCGCCGACAGTGGTACTACTTGGATTCCTGATACTATATTTGGTGCAGCTTCAATTAGTTCATTGATTAGAAAAGGTAACGATATTTATATCACAACATATGGAACCGGTATTTTTAAATCATCAGATGCAGGACAATCCTGGAATCCTTTGATCTCCAGTCCGGGACCATTTTCCCGTGAAATTATTTCTCATCAGAATACCCTTGTAGTTTCAGGAGAAGGTAATTCAGAAATTCATTATTCACAAGATGACGGAGCTTCTTGGGATAGTATGACAACACCATGGTCAGACGATTTTGGTGTAATTTACGATATGATATCAATCGGTAATTACCTTGTAGTTTGTACATGGTATGACAAAGGTGTTTTTATTACCAATGATATGGGAGCTTCATGGAGAAATGTAACCTCAGATCTTGCTCCACAAAGTTATGTCGGAGGAGTAAACTTTTGCTATGATGGAAATTATATCTATGTTTCCATTCCATATGGGGGTATCTGGCGCACCACCATGACTTTGCTTTCTACTATAGATGTAGATGAATATGATTTAAATTCGTTTGTTCTCTATCCTAATCCAATAAATGAAGTTGTAACTATCCAATCAAAACTTTTCACTTCATTAAATGGAATTCAACTGTTCGATTTAGCAGGAAAAGAAATTATTGCTAACCTAGATTATAACTTTGATCCAGGAAGAAATGAAATAAAAATTAATGTTGAATCATTGGTTTCCGGTATATATTTCATAAGAATAAGTACAGAATTGGGAATTTTGGCGACAAAAATTATTAAAAGCGAATAAGCATGGAATGTTTATCATTATTTGATTAATTTCGCCGACATAACGCTCAAAAGTAAATAATAATAAGTATGAAATTCATCTATACAATCACTTTAATGCTGATCTCATTTACAGCAAATGCTCAAACCTACAACGGTCCCGAAAGTGCCGAATTCGACGTTGCAAACAATCGTTGGCTGATTGGAAATACCGGAAGTCATCAGATCCTTGCACGTGACAGTGCCGGAACTCTTTCTGTACTTGTGACCGGAATTGTAAACGGTCCTTATGGAATTGAAATAGTAGGCGACACTGTTTTCTGCTGTTCGGGCGGAAGTATAAAAGGTTATTTACTTTCTAATGGTCAGCAGGTTTTTAATCTGAATCTCGGCGCGTCTTTTCTGAATGGCTTAACACATGATGATTCAGGAAATTTATATACGACCGATTTTTCTGCAAAAACAATTCATAAGGTTTCAATTGCCGGACAAACAGATTCTATTATTGCCAGCGGACTAGTGAAAACTCCAAATGGAATTGTTTATGATGCTGCAAACAACCGGTGTGTTTATGTTACGTGGGGAAGTAATGCTCCCATCAATGCCATTGATCTTTCTACATATGCAGTGACAACAATTATCCCAACAACACTTGGCAGTTGCGATGGAGTTACACGCGATGGACAAGGAAGATATTATGTTTCTGCCTGGGGAAGTCAGTCTATTGTTCGTTTTGACAGTAACTTCGTTGCCCCACCTACAACTGTTGGAACCAGTATGAATAATCCGGCAGATATATTTTACGATGTAACCAATGATGTACTTGCTGTCCCAAATTCAGGAAACAATACAGTTACATTTTTGAACTTCAATACTGTTTCAGTAAATGAAATCTCAACTTTTAATTCAACTGTTTATCCTAATCCGGCGACAGACCATGTTACTATCGATTTGATAAATGGAAGTGTTCAAGAGATCGAAGTCTATAATGTAATGGGACAATTGACTTTCCAAACCAATCCTACTGAAAGGAGCAAAACTTTTAACGTTGATGTCTCAAAGTTTGAATCTGGAAAATATTTTTATCAGATAAAAAACGAAAAGGGATTGAAAAGCTCAGGCAGTTTTATCGTGAACTAAACCTGAAATTTAAAACGTTTATTTTACCGGCGGTAATTTCACATCTTCAGGAACAATGAACCCTGATGGAAACATTCCGTCAATTTCTTTCAGAAACTTCTGTGCTTCAAAACGACTTCTGTAGTCACCAACCCGTACTTTAAAATTAGGTTGCTGATATGTAAGATATGCGGGTACTCCCGGAAATTTTGAATTGAATTCTAATTTTACTTCTGAAGCTTTCTGCCGAACTGCGCCAAAATAGATCTGCACACGGTAACCGGGCATTGTTTGCGTCATTAAATTCTGACGCTTTTGTTTAGCTACCAGTTCATCATAACGCGGATCTTTTGTTACAATCAGAGTGCTGTCATCGCTGTATGTTGTAATAGTTTTTTGAGCCCATGCAGAGCAAGTGCTTATTAAAATCGACATCAGAAAAATCAATCGTTTCATGTCCGAAAAATAAGGATTTTGTTTGGATAACAAACAAAACGATGATTCTTGTCATTAATTTTATTTTTATCCTCTTTAATGATACTATGGCATATGAATTACATAGTACATGCTAAACCAATATTACATGAAAAAACTCCTACTAATTAGTCTTCTTTTATTCACCGGATTTTATCGTTCATCAGCTCAGATGAACTTTGGAGTTGCCCACAGCAATTTCTCCGGTACACAAGGAATGTATCTGAATCCCGCTTCAATTGCTGATTCAAGACATCGCTTAGCTTTCGAATTGTATTCAATCAACTTTTTAGCGAATAACAATCAGGCAAAGTTTGATTTCAATCGATTGTTTAAAGACGCCAGAAGCAGCGATTCTGTTAAACTCGGCAATTACCTCAGATCATTAGGCGGGTCGAATCTGAATATGATTCTTCCTTTTACTGAAGTTCGTGGTCCATCTATGTTCTATTCAATCGATAAGAGAAATACAATTGGATTCAATACCCGGGTGCGGCTGATGAATCAATTTGAAGACTTCAATGGTGATGTGTTTAATGCAGTTTTGCATGGATTAACAAATTCCGGCAATAGCTTTAGTGTGAATAATAGTACCCCATATTACTGGACTTCCCATCTTGTGACTGATCTGGGACTTTCTTATGGAGTTGTTCTGATGGACAAAGGAAAAGATTTTATTAAAGCAGGTATTACTGCAAAATTCTATCGCGGAAATGCATTTTTAAATATGTCGGGCACTTCTCTCGATGGAACTTATTACTCTGATGGAGATTCTTTAATTATCAACGATGCTGATTTTACTATGTCAAGTAATCTGACAAATGAAAAAGCAAATCAGATCCGTAATTTCGGAACGGTCTCAAATTTCTTCGATCAATTCTTTGGAAAATCAGCCGGAACGGGCTTTGGTGGTGATGTTGGAGTTATCTATGAATATCGCCCTGACCACGAATCGTATTATTATGATATGGATAACGAAACTCATATTTATGACCGCGAAGTCAATAAATATAAATTCAAAGCTTCACTATCTGTGCTTGATATTGGTAAAGTAAGATACAAAGATGTTCAATCAATTCATGTAACAGGAAGTGGTACAATTACGAATGTCAACGAAGTTCAATTTAATAATTATTCCGAACTGAAAGATAATTTTTCTGGGTTCGGTTTAACAGTAGATAGTATTACAGGTCAGACAGTCGATGTGAAATTGCCGACTACTCTTGTTGCAGGCGTTGATTATAAATTCATAAATCATTTTTATGGTAACCTGACTTATATGCAAGGTGTCGTAACTGATATGAAGGTTCCGGGAAATTATTATTATAATCAGGTTACACTGACTCCCCGATACGAATCTAAACGGTACGATATAGGAGTTCCTGTTTCTTATAACATGATGAGTGAAGATGTTAAAGTAGGTTTCGGTGCGCGTGTTGCTTTCTTTACAATTGGTAGTGATGACCTTCTTGGTTATTTCGGTTCTAACTCAAAAGGTTTTAATGTATACTTCGGAATAAGAGCAAATATTAATTTCAAAAAACCTAAAGATAGCGACGGCGATAAGATCTCTGATAAATTGGATTCTTGTATTTTCGAAAAAGGTGTATGGGCATATAAAGGTTGTCCAATCCCAGATAAAGATGGTGATGGAATCTTAGATCCTGATGATCTTTGTCCTGATCTTGCCGGATTAAAATCTGCAAGAGGTTGTCCTGATCGTGATCTTGATAGTATTGCTGATGCTTCTGATATTTGCCCTGATGTATATGGTATGTTGAAGTTCAACGGTTGTCCTGATACAGATGGTGATGATGTTCCTGATATGAATGATTCTTGTCCTAATATCAAAGGTGAGCCACGTTACAACGGTTGTCCTGATACAGATGGTGATGGTCTTTCAGATAATTTAGACAAATGTCCGGATAACGCCGGACCGATTGCAAACGAAGGTTGTCCTGATACAGATAATGATGGCATTGCCGATAACCTGGATCGTTGTCCTGAAAAAGCGGGTCCTAGATCAAACAATGGTTGTCCGGAAATTTCTGTTGAAGTTAAAAAACGACTTGCATTTGCTGCGACAGCAATTCAGTTTGATTTCGCAAAAGCCACGATCAAAAAAGGTTCGTTCAAATTGCTTGATGAGATCGTTGCTATACTAAATGAATACAGCGATTATAATATGACAATTTTCGGACATACAGATGATATCGGAAAAGACAGTACGAATATGAAACTTTCAAGAGACCGTGCAAATTCCGTTCGTGAATATTTCATAAGCAAAGGCATTACAACTGATCGTTTGACTTCAGATGGTTTTGGAGAATCACAACCGGTTGCTACGAATAAAACCTCTGCCGGTCGCGCGAAGAACAGAAGAGTGGATATGGATCTTAAATTGAAGTAATAAGTTTTTAAGATTCTGAATGAAATATTGAAGGGGCTGTCCGAAAGGGTAGCTCCTTTTTTAATTGGAAAAGTTAAATATTGTTTATATTTTTAAAGATATTATCTTAAAAAATATCTTCACCATTAAATATAAATTTAAAACTATGAAATACACCTACCCAAAATCTCTTTTGCTCCTCATTCTGATACTAACGACAGTAACAGGAGCTTTTGCTCAACCAATGGTTGGCAACTACACGATCAACTCCAATCAGGCGACGGGTGGAACAAATTTCCAGACGTTCTTTGAATTTTCTACTGCACTTTCTACAAATGGAATTTCAGGGAATGTTATCGCTGATGTTGTATCGGGATCCGGTCCATACAATGAGCAGGTTGTTTTTAATACTATACCAGGATCTGCAGATACTGCTGCTGTAACATTAAATGGAAATGGGGAAATTATAACAGCATTTACTACCTCAACAGACAGGCATGTTGTCCGGCTTACTGATGTTCAATATTTCGCCATCACTAATTTGCGTGTCGTAAGAGATACTACATCTTCAGGTGGTTTTTATGGAATTCATATTTTCAATACCGGACGGAATATTTCAATCATAAATTGTTCTGTTGATATGTCCGGGACAACAAGTACGTTGTATGGTGCTTATGTGGCTTCCGGTTCGGAGACAAGTATTCTTACAACAGGTGATTTTCATGATATCACTTTTTATAACGATACTGCTACGGGCGGAGGTTATGGAATTTCTGTATTTGGATTGGTTAGTGATCTTGCTTCAAATATTGTGATCTCTGACAATGTTTTTTATGACTTCCATTCGAATGGAATTTATCTTCGGGAAACTGACAGTGCCATTGTCAGTGACAATTATTTTGATAAACGAACTTCAAACATAACTTCTGTTAATGCAATTCAGGTTGCACAGGCAGCGAATATCAATGCACAGATCTCGGGAAACTTTATCAAAGTATCTCAAGTCAATAATGGAACTATGACTTTCAGAGGAATATATTTATTTAATGGTACCGGACATAGAGTTTTCAATAATGTGATCCATGATGTGAATCTGACCAGCGGAAATTTTACTGCAATTGAAGTGCGCACACCGGGAACAGCTCCGGAAATTTATTTCAATACCATTGCATTGAATAATCCGACTTCTTCATCCAGCGAAATTTTTGGGATCGCTGAAGAATTGTCTAATACGAATTCTATTATCAGAAATAATATCATCAGCATTATGCAACCAACAACAGGAATAAAGGCCGGACTTGTTATTGGTGCAACAGCCACTCCGGCTACAGCGCTGAACAGTGATTATAACGACATCTATGTACCGGGTGGAAATATTGCTATCAAAGGTTCACTTACACCAACTGCTTACGCTACTCTGACTGATTGGCAAACTGTAAGTGGTCAGGATATCAATAGCCAGAATGTTAATCCCGGATTTTTTAGTCAGTTTATATTGATTCCTACAAATAGTCTTCTCGACAATAACGGTGTTGTAATCCCAACATTACAGTTTGATATCACTGGAGCAATACGAAGTGTACCACCGGATATGGGAGCTTTTGAATTCCTTGGTACTGGAGTATCTGAGTTGTCAAAGCACAATCAACTTATGGTTTATCCATCGCCGGTGAATTCTAAACTGAATGTAAAATTAAATTCCGGCGGACAGGCTGCTGTTGTATCCATTTACTCGATGAAAGGTGAATTGGTGTTCAGTCGATCGGTTTCAGGAATTGCAGATGAAGTATCATTCGATGTTTCTGATCTTGCAAATGGTGTTTATACTATCAATACGTTTCAGTCTGATCGAATATCGACTGGCAGGTTTATTAAAAACTAAGTCATTCTTTAAGTTATATGTTAAGGAGTTCCTCTTGTGAGGGACTCTTTTTTTGCAAATACGGGAACAACCTTCCTGTTTATCCTCGTTGAAAGTGTAAGAAATTAGGTAAGATTTTTCGGTTTTAATTCCCGGTTCAGCTTAATTTATCTTTTAATGAATGCCTGTTAACTTTATGAAGGCATAGAAAATGTAATAGCAATTGGGAATCTCAGTATACAAACGATCCTTTTATCCGTTTTAAAGATGAGACGAAATCAGAATTCCATCCATTTCACACGAATTGATCAGACTCATCACACACTATGAAAATCAGACTAGAACAAAGACAGCGGATCTTCCGGACTTTCAGATTCAGAGTAATCGCATACTCGCTTACCATTGCTATACTCTCTTTTGTAATTACGATTATCACAACTACAGAGCAAAGTGCAACAGCTAATACCTTTGACAGCACCGGTACTTTAGAAAATTCTTCTTTTGCAGTGCATGATTCTACATCACAGTTGTTGATGATTGAGAAGAAGGCAAAATAATTTTACTGGATTGCAGATTCGGCTTAAATCTTTTTCGTGATCGATTGCCAATCAAGAAAACGTGGACTAAATATATTTTTGAACTTGATTTGGTTCAGAGTTCTGCACTTAAATTAGCCAGAATCGAAAGGTTTTTTGGAAATTTATGATATAATTGGTAACTTAGTTCAATCTCAATTTTTCTACCCTAAAGAAACAGAGGTTAAAATAAATATGAGTTCTAAAGTTGCAGGTCTATATACAATTAAGATAGTAATAGATGATTCAGTCCAACGTTATGAAAGAGTTGTATTACAAAAGTAGTCTATTGCTGATTTGTTTGATTCAGATATCAATATTTAGCACCGCACAGAAACAAGACCGTATCTGGTTATTCTCTGATAGTGCAGGAATAGATTTCAACGATCTTTCTAATCCAGTTGCAATTAGCTCAAATATCAGTGAACCTTGCTTAACGAATTTTACTTCTATTGCAGATAACCAAGGTGAACTGTTATTTTATACATCGGCAGTAGAGTTTACCTTTTCTGCAGTTCGAGTTTATGATAAAATTGGAAGTTTAATGGAAAATGGGGATAGTCTTCAAGGTTATCCTTATGTAGGCCAAGGTAGCATGATTATACCAATGCCAAATGATACTATGAAATATTATCTGTTTACCGGTAATAGGGCAGGGTCTATCGGAAACAATATGTACTATAATATCATAGACATGAATTATAATGGAGGCCTAGGAAAAGTAATATCAAAAAATAATTTGTTGTTAGTTGACAATGTCAACGAGAAATTAAATGCTACAAAGCATGCTAATGGGAGAGATTGGTGGGTTGTGGTAATGTCGTCTAACACAGATCAGTTATTCCATAAGTTTTTAATCATGCCTTCAGGTATTCAAGGTCCATTCGATCAATTTATCGGCTCGATGGATAATCCCAATAAATTCTTTGGTCAAATGATTTTCTCAAAATATGGAAATAAACTTGTTGTAGCTTCCTATAATTCAGTGTTAGATGTTTTTGATTTTGACAGATGTACCGGCGATTTATTTAATTATCAAGCCGCAGGTGAGCCTACTACTGTCTCAACAAATCGATATTACGGATGTGGCATTTCGGCAAATGAGGAAGTGCTATATGCATGTTCCTGGGAATACGAATTTAAAAATGTGTATCAATTCGATTTGACATCCCCTAATATTTACGCGACAAAGCAAATAATAATTTCTTATCCCGATACTGGTCAATTGAAGTATGTAGCATTTGGAGAAATACTTTTGGGGCCTGATGATCGTATCTATTTAACAAAAGGAGACAACTTCAATGGTCCATTTTCCGATACTTATTTCACTCACCATATGGATGTAATTTTAAACCCAAACAACTTGGGAGTAAGTTGTAATTATCAACAGTCTTATTTTGATTTAGGAAACGGTCGAACAATTAATGGATTGCCCACAATGGTTAATTACAATCTGGGTCCAATTGCAGGAAGTGTTTGCGACTCTCTTTCGATAGGTATTAATGAACCAGAATTTGATGACAACTCAGTTCAGTTTTATCCGAATCCATTTACAAAAGAAATATCTATTCGTTCTGTTTATGCAATTGATGTTTTGTTGAAAGTGTATAATCAATTGGGTGAATTGGTTTATATGAAAAA
>JAYUWA010000394.1:0-4724 GCA_043753795.1 Bacteroidota bacterium
ATGAAAAAGTAACTATGATGCAACTCGATGCATTTGAACAGAAAGTTTGCGTTATGTTGAGGTTGTTTCCATAATTGGCCCCTGAGCCGCCCGGGTCAAAAAAATTCCCACTGCAGGTGTTAATTGTACCGGCAGCCATATTATAAGTTTGTGCTTCAATTTTATTTGACAATAAAATCCCAAGAAAAAATAATATTAAAATATTGTGTAGTATTTTGGGTCTCATTATTTCAAATAATTAATACTCAGAATAGGTGCTAATCAACAAATATAACATATCGGTGAAATTTTTAAGTGTCATATTATGTGAATTGGTCATTTTAATTGGCGAAATTCTAAAAACCCATAATTTATTGAATTTTTGAAGAAATAATCATAGAATATGATTTGTAAGTGTTTTTATCAATGTGACAAGTATTGTTTTTATTAGATATTTTATAAATGATTCTTTCATTTTGGTAACAAATAAATTATCTTTGAATTAATGCAATTTCCTCCTGAACAGTTAATAGGATTCATAATTAATTGTAATCAATAATCAACGAAATATGAAATTAAAACAGCTACTTATTCTGTTAATGTTATTGCCATTTTATAGTTTTTCGCAGATGGCAGTGTTTGGTGATGTTACGAATGCAAAAGAAAATGGAACTCGCTTTCGTGAATTATCGATATTCAAATTTCTTTCCTCAGATCTTCGGGATGAAAAAGTTAATCCGGAAGTTTTGAATGAAGGTGTCCTTTTGAAAATTAATTTGAAAGGGTTGAATGACATCCTAATAAATAAACCACAGTTCATTACACTCGATATTCCTTTATCTGCTACTACAACTATTAAAGTAGATCTTCTCAAGCACAATATTTTTGCTCAGGGGTTTTTTGTCTCTGAAAATAAAGAACCAAATTCTCCAATTTCTTATCAAGGTGGCATTCATTACAAAGGTGTGATCCAGAATGATCAGAATTCAATTGTAGCATTCAGCTTTTTTGAGAATGAAATTGTTGCAATGATCTCAAACCGTTTAGGAAATAAAGTGATCGGAAAAATTCAGAATGATAACACAGATACTCACATTCTTTATAATGATAATGATCTACAGGTTCCAAATCCATTTGAATGTTCAACAGAAGATGGTAGCAAAGGTTATGAGCCGGCACAACTTCAACGCAATGGAGGAAATACAACTTCCAGTTTAGGTGATTGTATAAACATTTATATTGAAATTGATAATGATGTTGTAACTGATAAAGGCGGTGCTGTAGGTGCGACAAATTATATTACAGGTTTATTCAATCAGTCATTTGTCTTATACGCAAATGAAACCTTGTCTATGGCCATCACGCAAATACTTTGTTGGACGACCACATCTCCTTACGCTTCGATCACAACTACTTCAGGATTATTAAGCGCATATCAGGCAAATACAGGTACATTTAATGGAGACCTTTCGCATCTCATTACATACAAAGGTGGCGGCGGACAAGCTGCCGGATTTTCCGGTATCTGTAATTCTAATGTTGATCAAAGTAAATGTGTAAGTAGAGTTTATTCTACATATTCAAATGTCCCTACCTATTCCTGGTCTGTAAATGTCGTCACCCACGAGATGGGTCACTTGATTGGCTCCCGGCATACACATGCTTGTGTCTGGAATGGAAATAATACCGCCATTGATGGTTGTTCAGGAGCTACTGAAGGTGGTTGTGCGCTTCCCGGAAATCCGGCAGGTGGTGGAACGATCATGAGTTATTGTCACCTTCAGAGTGTTGGAATGAATTTAAGTCTGGGCTTTGGACCACAACCGGGTAATGTTATTAGAAACACTGTCCTCAATGCTGCATGTCTTGATGTCTGCGGATTTACAAGTTGTACCGATGGTTTTATGAATGGAACTGAAACAGGGATCGATTGCGGCGGCGGATCATGTCCGGCTTGTCCTGTGACTTGTAATACGCCAACAGGTGTTTCTGTTTCAACAATCGGAGTTACCTATGCAACTGTCAACTGGACACCTGTAGTAGGTGCAGTGACATATACTTTGGAATATAAATTAAATAGTTCAGGAACATGGATAATTGCGTCTTCGACTATTAACAATACAAATTCATTTTATCTGGCAGGACTTACGGGTGCAAGTTTGTATGATTACAGAATAAGAACAAATTGTGGTAGTGGAAGCAGCACGTATTTTCAAGCGCAGTTTTCTACAATTACTCCTGCAGCATGTAATGGAAATTATGAACCAAACGAAACACGTCCGACAGCTGCCACTATTCCTGCCAATACAGTAGTGTATGCAACAATTGGAAGCACAAGTGATCTTGATTATTATACACTCACAACTTCAGTTACATCTGATTTTGTGGTAACTCTTTCAAGCCTACCTGATGATTATGATCTGCAAATGTTTAATCCTGCAGGAACTTCTATCGGATTGAGCGAAAATGGTGGAACAACAAATGAAACTATATCATTGTCTTCATTGGCAGCAGGTACATATTACTTTTATGTCTACGGATGGGCAGGAGCTAACAGCAATATCGATTGCTATGATTTAAATGTAGCGGTAACAGCAACAGCTGGATGTATTGCTCCGACAGGATTAGCGTCAAGCAGCATTACAGGTACCACAGCAACTATCAGTTGGGGCGGTGTAGGAAGTGCTTTGACTTATAACGTGGAGTATAAATTGAATTCATCGGGAACATGGATCGTTGCAAGTTCATCGCATGCAACAACAACTTATAATCTGACAGGTTTATCAGCTGGACTGTTATATGACTACCGCATTCGTTCGAATTGTGCGTCAGGAAACAGTGGCTACACTCAGGCGCAGTTCACTACAAGTCCGCCTTGCATTACGGCATACGAGCCAAATGAAACATTGGCAACTGCAGTCTTGGTGAGTGAAAATACAACAGTTTCAGCAGGTATAAATACTTCAACCGATATCGATTATTTTAAAGTAACAACGACAGGCGTTGTCAATTTTTTGGTGACGTTAACTAATCTACCATTGGACTATGATATTCAGATGTACAACTCAGGTGGTACATTATTAGCATCAAGTACGAATGGAGGTACAACTAATGAATCGATCACACTTAATAGTCAAGCAGCAGGAACGTATGTTTTCAGGATTTTTGGTTATCAAAGCGTGTTCAATACGTCAGTCTGTTACAATCTTAATGTTGGAACAACACCTGTAGTGACCTGTGCAATTCCGGGGACATTGACAACATCGTTGATCACTAATACTTCTGCAACATTTAACTGGGCAGCAGTTTCAGGTGCAACGTCTTACAATATACAATATCGAATTGTCGGAGCACCAACATGGAGTACAGGAACATCTGCAACAAATTCATTTCCTGCTTCCGGGTTGACAGCGTTAAGTAATTATGAGTGGCAGGTACAAACAGTCTGTTCAGCTGGAACATCATCGTTTACTGCATCTACTTTGTTTACGACTTTATGTACAACGCCGACTGTAACTATTAGTGCAGGTGGACCAACGACATTCTGTACAGGAGGAAATGTGCTATTGACAGCGAATCCGAATATTGCCGTGACCGGGTATCAGTGGCTATTAAATGGAAATACGATAAGTAGTGCAACAGCTTCAACCTATAGTGTGAATGCAACCGGAAATTATTCAGTGCAGGTTACATCAGGAACTTGCAGCAGTACATCTGCAGCAACGACAGTAACAGTTGTGGGTGCTCCTACTATAGTTTCATTTTCACCGGGTACAGGAATTGTAGGTTCGTCTGTAGTACTTACCGGAACAAACTTCATAGGAGTTACAGCAGTAACGTTCAATGGGACAAGTTCTGCATTTACTGTTAACTCGACAACTCAGATCACTGCAACTGTTCCTGTAGGAGCTACTACAGGTTTTATAAATGTAACTACAAATTGTGGATCTGTTAATTCACCATTTCAGTTTAGTTTGATAACAAATTTCAGTTTGCAAGTGAAGGCATTTATTGAAGGATATTATATCGGAAGCAGTACGATGCGTGCAGTTGCAAATCCTACTTCTTTTCCTGGAGTTTGTGATACAGTTGAAATACAATTGGCAAATACTTCTGCACCTTATGCCATTGCTCATACAGTAAAGGGGACACTTACAATTTCAGGTGTCGGAACATTTTTATTTCCATTATCAGTTTCCGGAAATAGCTATTATGTTGTCATAAAACACAGAAATGCTTTACAAACATGGAGTGCTGCACCGATAAGTCTGACAAGTACTTTCGGCAGTTATGATTTCTCAACAGCTGCAAATAAAGCGCATGGAAATAATCAGATTGTTTTCCCGGATGCTAAAGCAGCACTCTACAGTGGCGATGTGAATCAGGATAATGTAATTAACAATACTGATTATACCATCATCAATTCCAATATGAATCCGGTTCAGATCGGTTACATTACTTCCGACCTCACCGGCGACCGTTGCGTTGAGTCTGCAGATTATAGTTTGCTTGAAAATCGCTCCGCAGGAATTTCAATCAGCAAACCATGAATTAATTAACAATTACTACTGTCCGATAAAAATATAACTCTGTAATTTAAGTTTTAAATTATATCTTAAATCAGTTAGCTTTTATTGCAGTCAGTTAAAGTTTATTGTCATTTATTTATGGCGAATGAAATATTCGTTGTTAATTTATAGATGATCAGGCCCGTTAGGGCCATACTTTTGGTAACTTTTGGACCA
>JAYUWA010000395.1:0-4716 GCA_043753795.1 Bacteroidota bacterium
CTTCGCCGGTTGATTTCATTTCCGGACCGAGTTCTTTATTCACATCAAGGAATTTGTCAAACGAGAATACCGGGACTTTTATTGCATAGCCAACCTTCGTCGGATTGAATTTGAAGTCAGTAACTTTGTTTTCTCCCAACATTACTTTTGTAGCATAATTAACATATGGTTCATCGTATGCTTTTGCAATGAAAGGAACTGTGCGTGATGCGCGTGGATTGGCTTCGATCACATATACTTTTTCACCTTTGATGGCAAATTGAATATTGATCAGTCCGATCACCTTCATTGCCTTTGCGATCCTATGCGTAATATCTTCCATTTGCTTTATGACAGAATCACTTAAATCAAATGGCGGCAAAACTGCATTACTATCACCACTGTGAATCCCGGCTGGCTCGATGTGCTCCATCATTCCAATGATGTATGAATTCTCACCATCACAGATTGCATCTGCCTCCGCTTCTATCGCATTCTGCAAAAAATGATCGAGAAGAATTTTATTATCAGGTATGTCATGTAAAATTTTGAGCACATGACTTTCCAGTTCTTCTTCATTGATAACGATTTTCATGCTTTGTCCGCCTAATACATACGAAGGTCGGACAAGTAATGGAAAACCTAATTCTTTCGATAGCTCCACACTATGATCAGCATTTTCAACAACAGCAAACTTCGGATAAGGGATACCAAGGTCTTTCAACAAAGTTGAGAATCTTCCTCTGTCTTCTGCAAGATCAAGAGACTCATAACTTGTTCCTATAATTTTGATTCCATATTTATTCAGCTTCTCTGCAAGTTTCAATGCAGTTTGTCCGCCTAATTGAACAATTACACCATAAGGTTTTTCATGTTCAATAATCTCATAAATATGTTCCCAGAAAACGGGTTCGAAATAAAGTTTGTCTGCAATATCAAAATCTGTTGAAACAGTTTCCGGATTACAATTGATCATGATCGTTTCATATCCGCATTCTTTTGCCGCCAAAACACCATGCACACAACTGTAATCGAATTCAATTCCCTGTCCTATCCGATTCGGTCCTGAACCAAGGATGATGACTTTCTTTTTATCAGAGCTGACACTTTCATTCTCTTCATCGAAAGTTGAATAATAGTAAGGAGTCTTCGCTTCAAATTCGGCAGCACATGTGTCTACAAGTTTCCAGACACGACGAATATTTAATTCGCCACGTTTTTTGAAAACCTGACTTTCAAGACATCGAAGTAAATGCGCAACTTGTCTGTCAGCATAACCTTTCTTCTTCGCTTCCATCAACAGGTCGCGTGGGATATTTTCTACTGTATATTTTTCAATTTCCTTTTCAAGCTGAATAAGATCTTCAATCTGTCTCAAGAACCATGGATCGATCTTTGTCAACTTTTGAATCGTGTTAAAACCAATTCCAAGTTTGAATGCATCATAAATGTGAAACAAACGATTCCATCTTGGACGCTCTAAGCTGTCGAGGATCTCATCTTTCTCACGGATCTCACGACCATCGGCTCCAAGACCATTTCTTTTTATCTCTAATGACTGACACGCTTTCTGCAATGCTTCCTGGAAACTTCTTCCGATTCCCATTGCTTCACCGACCGATTTCATTTGCAGTCCGAGATGACGATCAGTTCCAACGAACTTATCAAAATTCCAGCGTGGAACTTTTACGATCACGTAATCAAGTGTCGGTTCAAAGAATGCAGAAGTATTTTTTGTGATCTGATTTTTTAATTCATCGAGATTATAACCGATAGCAAGTTTGGAAGCTATCTTTGCAATCGGATATCCTGTTGCTTTTGATGCAAGCGCTGAAGAACGCGAAACGCGCGGATTGATCTCAATCACAATAATGTCTTCTTCGTTATTCGGATTCACAGAGAACTGAATATTACAACCACCTGCGAAATTTCCAATGCCGTTCATACACTTGATAGCAAGGTCGCGCATCTTTTGATATGTAACATCAGAAAGTGTCATTGCCGGAGCAACAGTAATTGAATCGCCGGTATGAATTCCCATCGGATCGAAATTTTCTATCGAACAAATGATAATGACATTTCCGGAACCATCACGAAGTAATTCCAGTTCGAATTCTTTCCACCCGCTGATGGATTGTTCGATCAACACTTCATGCAAAGGTGAAGCATGTAGCCCACGGTTCAATGCAGTATCAAATTCTTCCTTTGTATTTACGAATCCTCCGCCAGTCCCTCCGAGTGTAAACGAAGGACGAATTACCAATGGAAAACCAATTTCCTGTGCGATCTCTTTCCCTTCAAGAAAAGAAGTTGCAGTACGACCTTTACAAACTCCTGCGCCAAGTTGAATCATTCGCAAACGAAACTTCTCACGATCTTCAGTCATGTTTATTGCATCGATATCAACACCAACCATTCGTACACCATATTTTTCCCAGATGCCCGCCTTCTGACAATCGATTGCAAGATTGAGAGCAGTTTGTCCACCCATAGTCGGTAAAACAGCATCAATCTTATGCTTCTCTAAAATCTCAACAATCGATTTTCTATTCAGTGGTTTCAGGTACACATTATCAGCCGTGACCTTATCAGTCATGATCGTAGCCGGATTGGAATTGATCAGTGTTACTTCAATTCCCTCTTCACGCAGCGATCGCGAAGCCTGAGAACCCGCATAATCGAATTCGCAAGCTTGTCCGATGATGATGGGACCACTTCCAATAATGAGTATTGATTTGATGGAATTATCTCTTGGCATAACTGAATGTTAGAAGGTTAGAGACTTCCCTGCTTTTGGGCGAAAAAAGTCAGGCAAAAGTACGGGTTTTGTTTGTTTTCCTGAGAGAATGTTATTGACAAAAAGTGAAAATAATGAACGGGGGTTTATTTCGGATTGCGGATTGCGGAATGGCGACTATTTAACACTTGCGAATCATAATTTTCTGCGGTTTTTCTGTGTATTCTAAGAACCTGGCTTTATGCAAATTTTCAGCAAGCCTGTTAATAATTTTTTTCTCCCGCAGATCCCGCAGATAAAGGCGCAGATCGTGTTCGTCGAAATTATACCAGATCGTTTTTCTTGCAATAGCAGTGAATAAATGGAACGCAAGATCTGCGATTTTATCTGCGCCTTAATCTGCGGGATCTGCGGGAAAAAGCATACAGTACTTTTATTTTCACAAAGATCTCTAGATCCAATATACGTATTCTGCTCTCCCGCAAGCTATCGGGATCTGCTGGAAATAATTATGAATGGCGAAAAAAGAACTAATTTCACCCCGTGCGTACAGAAATCCAACTTAACGATAAGACCTTAGAAATTTTTACATACGGAAATGGTCAGAAGAAAATGATCATTTTCCATGGATTTGACAACGAAGCAACTGAATTTGAACCACTAAGTAACGAGCTTCCAAATTATACCCTTATCTCTGTGAATTTATTTTTTCATGGAAGCAGCAAGGCTTCGATGAGATCCGTTGAAACCGGCTTAGACATTGAACGATTCAAAGAAATTCACAAATTGT
Organism: Bacteroidota bacterium; assembly: GCA_043753795.1. Classification (GTDB taxonomy): domain Bacteria; phylum Bacteroidota; class Bacteroidia; order AKYH767-A; family 2013-40CM-41-45; genus JADKIH01. Next base: position 3,507 of record JAYUWA010000395.1, read on the forward strand.
TAATGGACAAATTCCCGGCTGAGAAATATGACATTATGGGTTTCAGTCTAGGTGGTAGAGTTGCACTTACACTCTATCAGTTCATGTCAGAACGAATTGATCGTTTGATCTTACTTGCACCCGATGGATTGAAACCGACAACGATGTATCGGTTTGTAACACGAAATTATTTCGGCAAAAAACTTTTTGAAAGAGTGATCAAAGATCCGCAACGATTGATCGCCTTTGGAAATGGGTTAAAGAAAATAAAACTGCTTGACGAAAAGAAGATCCGGTTTTTGAAATACTCACTAGAGAATCAGTTGCGACGAGATAAAGTGTACAATGGCTGGATGATCTATCGTTTTATTATTCCTGATCTTTCAGAAGTGAAGAAGATCATTGCTGCAAACAACACGAAGGTCGATCTCTTCTTTGGAAAACATGATGTGCTGATGCCGCCATCACTTGGAGAAAAATTCAAATCGGGTTTAGGGAAAAATTGTACAGTGCATGTTTTGCCGACGGGGCATCAGTTGATTTCAGAGAAAAATCTTGCTGCGATTGCAGAGTTGATTAAAAATTAATTTAACCCGTTGTTCGAAATCATTGCACCTTGCCCAAAACCCACGGTCCCTGAGCGAAGTCGAAGGGCGATTTCCAATTTCAAATTGATGATGTGATTCTTACAAAAGATAACATCTGAAAATGAAGAAACACAGATCTGCGATTTTATCTGCGCGATCTGCGGGAGATAAATTATGCTTAAAAAATTTCCCGCAGATCGCGCAAATAAATACGCAGATAAGGCGCAGATTTTTACTGTTTACTACTATTAAACTTATTCTCACGAGAAAGCAAAAAAAACGATGCTAACAAGCGGAGTTGATAAAAAATTAATTTAATAATTTCGGATTGCTGATTTGATTCTTACAAAAGTTCCAATCTGTAATTGAAAAAACACAGATCTGCGATTTTTACTGCTTACTACTATTAAACTTCTTACAAGAAAGCATAAAAAAAACGATGCTGACAATAAGCCGGCATCGTTCAACAAAAATAGGTATAGAGAATTATTTATTGTTCTTTTCGCTGGAAACAGTTAGTTTCTTACGTCCTCTTCTACGACGTGCAGATAAGATTCTACGGCCATTAGCTGTTGCCATACGGGCACGGAAACCATGTTTATTTTTTCTTCTTCGGGTGGAAGGTTGGAATGTCCTTTTCATAT
>JAYUWA010000396.1:0-4703 GCA_043753795.1 Bacteroidota bacterium
AATTTTCGGATCAGCCAGATGGAATGCTTCTTTGAAAGCCATCATTCCTGCGATCTTGAAAGAAATGTCGTTTGAATCGACAGGATGCATCTTGCCATCATAAACGATCACTCTGATATCGCGTACATAACTTCCTGTAAGCGGACCTTCCTGCATTTTTTCCATTATGCCTTTTTGGATTGATGGAATAAATCGTTGATCGATCACTCCGCCAACAATACAATTATAAAATACCAGTCTTCCACCCCAAGGCAATTCAAGAATTTCCTTGTCGCGGATACTGTGGCCTTCCGGCTCAGGCATTCCATCAAAATATGGTTCGATTTTCAGATTTACTTCACCAAATTGTCCGGCGCCGCCACTTTGTTTTTTATGACGGTACGATGCAATGGAAGGTTTCTGAATAGTTTCACGATAAGGAATTCTTGGTTTGATAAATTCAACATCGAGCCGATAAATTTTTTCGAGCCGCCATTTAGTAACTGAAAGATGTAATTCACCTTGTCCTGATAGCAAGACCTGTTTCAATTCACGTGAGTATTCAATATTCAACGTTGGGTCTTCCTGATGGATCTCTGCCAGAACTGTTCCAAGCTTTTCGTCGTCTGTCTTGTTTTTAGCGATGATAGCTGTTCGCAATCTTGCATCAGGAAAATGGATTGGTTCTATTTCTACCATCTTTCCTGCTGTACAGAGCGTTTGATTTGTCAGAGTGTCTTTCAATTTTAATGTTGCACCAATATCACCTGCAGTCAGTTTGGAAACGACATTTCTGTTTTTGCCATCCATTATAAAAAGCTGATTGAGTCGTTCTGTTTGTCCGGTCACTGAATTCACCAGATCAACTCCTGTATTTATTTCTCCCGACATTACTTTGAAGAAAGATAATTTTCCAAGATGCGGCTCGATAAGAGTTTTGAAAATGAATAATGTTGCAGGACCGTTAGCTTTGCATTCAAGTTCATCGCCATCGACCAGACTTTCAGGAAATAATTCAGTAGCTGAAGGAGCAACATTGTCTATGAAACTCATTAGTCGTCCGCTGCCCATATTTTTTTTCGCTGACAAGCAAAATACAGGATAGACATCATGATGCAACATTCCTGCTTTTAATCCTGAACGAAGTTGATCTTCATCGAGTGTTCCTTTTTCGAAATACAACTCCATAAGCTTCTCATCGTTCTCTGCGGCTTTTTCAACAAGCTCATTGTGCAATTGATTGGCACGATCCATTTCATCGGCAGGGATAGGAAGTTTTTCCGGCTTACCACCTTTCTCAGGAAATTTATACATGACCATATTGAGCAAATCGATGATAGAATTAAAACCTTCGCCTTGCATAACGGGATATTGCATCAGAGTGATTGCTTTCCCGAAGCGTTTTTTTGCTTGTTCAAGTGTTGAGTCGAAATCCGATTTAGAATGATCGAGATGATTGATTGCAAAGATGATTGGCTTATTAAATTTTTCAACGTAGTTCCAGATGAGTTCTGTTCCGATCTCAACACCATGTTCAGAGTTGAGAAGCATTACTGCAGTGTCGGCAACTCGTAATGAAGAGATCACTTCACCTATAAAATCGTCTAAACCGGGAGTGTCTATGATATTAATTTTGTAGTCTTTCCATTCAGTGTGCAAAGAAGTAGCATAAACCGAGCTACCTCTTTCATGTTCAATTTCGTGGTAATCGGAGACCGTATTTTTTTCTTCAACCGTACCGCGTCTGTTAGTTAATCCGGCTTCAAAGATCATGGCTTCAGCCAATGTGGTCTTGCCGGATTTCGGGGCGCCCACGAGCACCACGTTTTTAATGTGTTTGTCGTCGTAGATTTTCATTGTGAAATATTTTTTTGGTTAACGAATAAATTTTGCAGGATGAGATCAGACCAAAAAATTCCATGCTGACCTACATCGGGGAGCTATTGTTAAGATATCTATGCGTCAAGGAAAAGGCATAGTGTAAAAGTTTAGACTAAGATAAGGAATTTTATGAAACTGCAAACTGCCAGAGATCAGTAAACGGGGTGATAAAGGTGGGCAAAGTTGATGGAGGGTTATTCCGGGCAGCTATTCCGTGGCTTTTGAATGATCAAAACTTCTTATATCGATATTTGAGCCCCGTATCGATCCCAGAGGGATTTCTGCGGATTTTCTGCGCTAGCCCCGTAGGGGCGACCTGTTTGTAGAAAAATAATTGGTCAAGGTCCAAATAGCCCCGTAGGGGCGGCCTGTGAATTGCCGAGCCACCACCTATGAAATAAATATTTTTGCATGAATCGATTTTCAATTGATTGTTATTGTTTTTTCAATTTTAGGTCAACATGAATTCACAGGTCGCCCCTACGGGGCTGATCGAATGTCCTTCAATTCCATTCTACAGACAGGTCGCCCCTACGGGGCTGTGTTATTAAATAACCTATATTTTTTCTGCCAAATTATGTGATTATTAAAAATGGTTGGTTGTAGTGAAGGCCTATAGACTTACTCTTAAACTAACACTTACTCTAATTCATTCAATCCCGCAGGGATCGCATATCGGTAGAAAAAATACAATGGCGTAGCGTATCGATCCCGGAGGAATCACATATCGGTAGAAAAAATAATTGGGTAGCGGTCCGATCCCGGAGGGATCGCATATTGGTAGAAAAATGTAATGACGTTACGAATCGATCCCAAAGGGATCGCATATGAATTATGGAACAATTTGATTTAAAGAAAATAAATAATTTCCGCCCAAAAAAATTTATCAATACACCATTTAATTAAGAATCCATTGGCCTAGCGCAGGATTTTTAAGAAATCGTACCTTTAACCGTTGGTATTTTTTATTAATACCTCTTAACCCAAAAAATGAAAAAAGACAAAAATTCCTCCATGAACATTGCCAAAAAACTCCAGAGAAAGCTGGCAATACAGGCAGGATTTTATGATGGACGATTCAAAGAAAAGATCGTGAAAGACAAAAAGAAAGAGGAAAGTAAAACGAAAGCAAGGAAGAAGATCCGGCTAGATAAAGAACTTGATTGAAAAGATTTTTTAGAAATGATATCCTAACCCTGCAGTAATTACACGTGGAGCAAATTCCATTCTCCCTGAACTGTAAAGCGCATTTTCTTCCGTAATAACATCAACGATATGGCTTTTATTTATTACGAACATTACAGAGCCATTTATTCCCAGAACCCATCCTGATTGACCCAGGCGCCAGTTCCATCCGAAGTTTACTCCTAGTGCCTGAGAAAAATCTCCGCTGATCTCTTTTATTCCCAATGAGTCTGTTGCATATGAAGTAAGTTTTGTATTTTGAGTACGGATGATCATTCCGGTCACTCCTAAAACGGCTTCTTTATTGCTATGATAAGGAAGTTCAAACATTGTATATGGATCAGAGCCATTGAATGAAAATGCAACTGTCGCTTTTGCAATTTCGATCTGAGTCATTGCAACCCTTTGACTAACACCATAGGCATCTGTTGCAATAAATTCCGGTCGGGCAAACATTCCTGAGAATTGAATTCCTAATCCGGCACCACGAAAATGTAAAAGATCTATAGACAATTCAGCTTCACCGATAGCGGTATAATCCATGTCAATCGTATAGCCAAGTTCACCGTCCGATTTCATTTTTAACTCAGCAGCAAGATCACCGTTGTTTGACATAGCACCACCTCTGAAAGTTAATTTCAGCGGATTTCTTTCGGGTAATGAAACCTGTGCACGAGCACCTGAAACATTCAGGACTATTGTTGTGATTAAAACTGATGTAAAAAGTAATCCGGATTTCGCTGCGCTCATTTCTTCTGAACCCTCGTCAAATATGGACTCAGGGGGCAGCGAAGATAAAATTTAAAATCTTCAAATTGTTAAATGTTGAAAAATCTGCCGTTTCTTTTTATGGAAACGGCAGTATGAAATTTTAGGTAAACTGACATATGAATCCGCCGATGATTGCTAATGTCACAGCCCAGTAACCAGTATGGATCAGCGTAAGCTTGAATGGTTTTCTTTCGAACATTCCATTGATTCCAAACAGGGGCATTACCAGAAAAATTCCCATCAGGAAACCGTGAAATGCACCATGTTTAAATGTCCGGAATCTGTCGCCATAAGTTTCGAAAAATCCGGTCAAATATGCACCGGCAGCTGATGTAGTATCGATAGCTCCATTTGCATCTTTGAAACCCGGTTCATCGGCCAGAACCGAATAAATTCCCATCTGGTGAATTACCACCGGATGCATGAACATCGTAATTAGCAAACTGAAGATGATTGAAACGATGACCATTTTCGCCATGTTTCCGCCTTTTAGTTGTTCTTCCGTGAAACCGTTTAGTTTCATCCAGGCAGTTCCGAAAACTTTTGGATTGTACCAGATCATACCCGTAATGGTCGGAACCAGTGCAGAGATCAGGATAATAGTCCAGTTTAATTCTAACATTTTTGTAGATTTTAGAGGTTAAATTGTATGATTGGTTAAACGTTAATTTTAGATTTTGTTGCGTCTTGTGGTAGGTTGAAATGAACTTTTATTAACAGTCCTGGATTCGAAAAAATTTCAACACTAAGACCACTAAAATTTAGTGTAAGAGCACAGATGCTTCCTATGATATATCCCCTTGAATTAAATATGAATTTAGTAATTTATAATTGCAGATCTGTATTTCATTACCTAAAGGGTTTCATAATTCACTATTCACTATTCG
>JAYUWA010000397.1:0-4697 GCA_043753795.1 Bacteroidota bacterium
CAACTCTTTTATCAGACTACATCCCAACTCTTTTATCAGACTACATCCCGACTCGTTTTATCAGACTACATCCCAACTCGTTTTTCAGACTACACCCCAACTCAAAAAAGTAAGAAACCATGTCTTTTTTTCATTTTACGACGGAAAAACGTAATATTTAAAAGCATTTGTGCTTAACGTAAAACAGCCATTTGAGTAAAATATTATGCTTACAAAACATGGGCATAAACATATTTACCAATGGCAGATAGAAAATTTCAAATACTTGTTGTCGAGGACGACGAGTTGGATCGGTTGATCATAAAGAAGGCATTAAAGAGTGCAAGCATCAATCATGATTTATATTTTGCAGAAGACCATGAAAGTGGAAAGGCTGCTACGCAAAATCAAGAATACGATTGTATTTTCCTGGATTATAATTTACCCGGAGGAACCGGACTTGATTTATTGAAGGAGATCCGCAAATCAGGAAATCAATCCCCAATCATTATCGTGACTAGTCAGGGTGATGAAAAAATTGCTGTTGAAGCAATGAAAAACGGAGCGAACGATTATATTCCAAAAGATCTTTTGACAGGCGATGGAATTGCACAGAGTGTGCGATACATGGTAAACCTGAAAGAGCAAGTATCACGTCAGCGTGAACTTGAATTGCAATTAAGCACGACACAAAATCAGTTGAAGGCTGTTGTAGCCAACGCTCCTATTATACTTTTCGCATTGAACAAAGAGAGTGAGTTTACACTGTTTGAAGGTAAAGGATTGGAAGAGCTGAATATTGACAAAGCAAAATTCATCAATCAGCCTTTGGCAAATTTTTCAACTGAAACACCAATTCAACTTGAGTTATTTCAAAAAGCACTTGAAGGACAAGAAGTCAAGATCGTTTCCGAATGGGAAAATAAATTCTTTGAGATCTTTTATACAGCGATCAGAGACAATGAAAATACTATAATCGGAGTAATTGGAATTGCTGCAGATGTAACTGCACACAAGCGTATTCAGGAGCAACTTGAAAATGCAAAGCAACTTGCCGAAGAGACAGCGAAGATCAAAGAAAACTTTCTGGCTAATATGAGTCATGAGATCCGTACACCTATGAACGGCATAATCGGATTAACCAGAATCTTATTGAATACAAATCTGAATGAAGAACAATCAGGTTATCTTGGTTCTATTAAGATGTGTTCGGACAATCTGATGGTGATCATCGACGACATTCTAGACTTTTCAAAAATAGAAGCCGGAAAAATGACTTTTGAAGAAGTACCATTTAATATCAATCAATCTGTCAAGCATGCATTGGAATTATTCCAGGCAAAGGCCGATGAAAAAGGAATTCAATTGGTTTCAGAAGTAGATCCAAAAATTCCTGAAACAATAAGTGGTGACCCTACCCGACTTTCACAGATCGTAAACAACCTTATAAGTAATGCGATCAAGTTTACAGAAAAAGGTGAAGTCAGGATCATTGCCCGCGTTGGTCAGAAGACAAATAACAAAGTCAGTATCCAATTTGAAATAAAAGATTCAGGAATCGGAATTCCCGAAAAAAGCATAGCCACCATTTTCGATAGTTTCACACAAGCCAGTTCAGATACGACCAGAAAATTTGGTGGAACGGGATTAGGATTGACCATAGTAAAAAAACTAATTGAGCTTCAAGGTGGTGAAATCGCGGTAAAGAGTAAATCGGGAGTAGGCACAACTTTTTCATTTCAGATAGACTACCCTATCATAGAATCTGTGAAAAAGGTAGAAATTCAGAAAGACAATGAAACCAGCATTTCCCATTTGAGAATCTTAATAGCAGAAGACAATAAAATCAATCAATTGGTAGTAAGGAAGATCTTCTCAGACTGGCAAACAAAAATCGACTTTGCAGATAATGGTGAAGAGGCAGTAAAATTGGCGAAAAATGAAGTTTATGATTTGATTCTCATGGACATACAAATGCCCATCATGGATGGATTGACTGCTACAAAGATGATTAGAAGCAGTTTACCTGAACCTTTTTGTTCAGTTCCGATCATGGCAATGACTGCCCATGCAACAGCATCAGAAAAGCAGAAATGCAAAGACCACGGAATGAATGATCATATCAACAAACCCTTCGAGCCGTTGGATCTAAAGAAAAAGATAATAGCGCTAACCCAAAGTAATAATTCTGCGTTGAAACAAGTTCAAAATACTCATTTTGAGCAAAAAACAACGGCAGTGAAATTAAACAATCAGGCAAATCAGGACAATCAGGCAGGGGCATCAATTGGTCAATCTAAACCGGCTGTACCAAATAAAGAAGTGATCAATTATTTCCTGAATGCTCCGAAGATCAATCTGAATTATCTCAAACAAATTGCAGAAGGTAATGAAGCATTTGTTATTGAAATGATAGAAATGTTTCTGAACAAAACTCCTGAAGCGATAACAGAAATGTATCAACATTTTAAAGACAAGAATTGGGAAGAATTCAGAAAAGTGGCACACAGAATCAAACCATCGTTTGGCTACATGGGCATGTCAGAAATCCAGAGTGCACTCACGCGAGTCGAATTGATGAATGAAAAAGAATTAAGGGAGCCTGCGGTTGATGAGTTACTAATGGAAATTGAATCAAGAACCAGTCAGGCATATACACAATTGAGAACAGAGTTAACCATTCTGAAATAGAGTGAAAAAAACAAATTCTCACGTGCGTATTTTCACTTAAATGGTGAGATAAAATACTATCTTGCAGCCGCTTTAAAACAAACACAAAATAAATGAAAGTCTTAGTTTGCGAAGACGATGAAATGGTCCTTAAAATGGTAGAGTTCAAGCTTGAAAAAGAGGGCTATGAAGTTATACTTGCAAAAGACGGTAAAGAGGCGATTGATAAGATCGATAAATTAAGACCAGACATTATAATAACTGATATAATGATGCCCTATTTAACAGGGCTTGAAATTGTACATCAGGTAAGAAAACAATTGAACATAAAAGTTCCGATTATTATTGTTTCATCAATTGGTTTGGAAAAAACTGTATTGGAAGCATTTCAATTGGGAGCAGATGATTTCATCACAAAACCATTCAGTCCGAACGAACTTTCCGTAAGGGTGAAAAGGCTTTTGATGAAATCATATTGAATTCAAATACGCAAATGCAACTTAGAGTCAACCATTGTTTGATTTTTTTGATTTTAGCCTTTTCCGGTATTAGCCTTAAAAGCTCAGCCCAGATCAAGGCATCAGACACCTTGGTTATTGTAACCGATACAACTAACCTGGATGCCCTTTTTAAGAAAGCACGTGAATTAAGTTTTAACGACAATTATACTCAGGCAAGAAGGATCTGTCTGAAGATTCTTGAGAAAAAACCAAATTATTATGATGTTCGTACGTTCCTTGCAAGGACTTATACCTGGCAAAAAAACTACGATATGGCGAGAACAGAATTAAGTCGTGTGCTTATCGAGAAAGAAAATGATCAGGAAGCATTGAGTGCGCTGTTTGATGTTGAATTCTGGACTGGAAACTATCAAGTCGCAAACGATTATCTTAAAATTGCTTTAAGCTATTATCCTAACTCAGAAGAATTGCTGCTAAAAAAGGCAAAGCTTCAGATGAAACTTGAAGACAAAGGCAATGCAGCATTAACTCTACGAAGGATCCTGGATTTTAATCCCGGAAATAAAGAAGCTCTGCAATTGATGAATAGCTTAGAAGGAAAACGTTTGAATAATAATTTCCAGACCAGTTATTCCGTGGACGAATTTTCATTTGGTAAAAAACCACAGGAATATCTATCCGCGCAAGTTGGAAGAAATTTTACATTTGGTTCTCTTACAATGAGAATTAACACTGCAAACAAATTTGGGAAACGTGGTTTTCAATACGAAGTTGAAAGTTATGCTCATTTTACAAAAAAGATCTACGCAAATCTTTTTGTAGGATATGCATATGACGATATTTTCCCAAAAGAAAAATACGGTGCAGAATTTTATTTCAAATTGCCGGCAGGATTTGAATACTCTGCCGGAATCCGGTATCAGAAATTTAGTGAAAGTTCTTCTTTTTACACAACCAGCTTAGGAAATTATTACAAAGACTATTGGTTTAACTTCAGAGCTTATATCAATCCGAAATCAGATTCGACATTCCAAAGCAAATCTCTGAAAAATACATCGCTAACTATGATTGTCGCTGCAAGGAAATATTTTAGTGATGGAGATAATTATCTGGGAATAAAACTCAGTAGAGGAAAATCGCCGGATGAATCAGCTAAAATCAGCGAGGGTATTCAAACCCGTTCCTATTCCGGTGGTATTGAAGTACAGAAAAGTGCATTTGGCAGATGGGTAATAAAGGTTGATTGTACGTATTCGCGGGAACCTTTACGCACCAGTGGTATCAACAATACGGATACTGAAGATGAATTTACAATTTACACTCGAAGAATTTCAACAGGCATAACGCTTAAAACAGTTTTTTGATTCACACAAAAATGCTTAGAAAATATATACTACTCACCTTATTGGTAATTAGCTTTAGTCAGGCAGATGGTTTTGCTCAAACTAAAGATGTTCAGAAAAAAGTATCCAAAAAGGATTATGGAAAAAGTTTCTTTGAAAAAGACTCTATCCATGTCATCAGGATCAATTTTACACAATGTAGTTTCTGGGATTCACTGACCCTGAATAAAAAAATGATGGACTC
>JAYUWA010000398.1:0-4681 GCA_043753795.1 Bacteroidota bacterium
CTTCTGGCAATACTAGTTTTATAGGAATTCTTTTGTATTTATTGGCCATATTAATAATGCTCAATTTTTTTGTTTTAAAATCAATTCATAAGTTACCTCTATCATATTCTATTTCAATACTCATTGGCTTTTTTGTCGTTCATACTCAAGCATATACTGCCGGAGGTTTAATGAATTCAGGGACTATATATTTGTGTGTTCTCATTTTATCAGCATTCATGATGCTAGGCTCGAGAGCTGGAAAGGTATTTACTGGAATTGCAATATTAAATGTTATCTACTTCTTTATAATAACTGAGTTTACCGACTTTACGAATTACGAATTATTCCATTCTGACATAGGTTTGATACATCAAGACGCATTAACCACCTTTATGCTTGGTCTGTTTTTAGTTGCAGCACAATCAAATTATATGAATAGTGGAAAAAATGTCATAATCGAAAAGATCTCGGCACAAAAAGATGAATTGAAATTGAATAACCAAAAGCTAAAAGAGTATGCAGCATCACTTGAAAAATCGAATAAAGAACTTGATAAGTTTGCATCAATCGTGTCGCATGATCTGAAAGCACCGTTACGTGCAATCGGGAATCTGACCGGATGGATAGAGGAAGATGCCGGAGATACGATGACAAAGGAAGTGAGAACGAACTTTGATATGATTAAGCAAAGGGTCAACAGGATGGAAGACCTGATCAATGCCATCCTTGACTATTCTAGAGCTGACAGACGTGTAGGAGATGACGAAGCAATTGATACGAATAAGTTAATTCACGAAACCGTTGATTTCATTGGGAAGCCTGAGAATTTAGAAATTATTTACAATAATTCATTGCCAACTTTGGTTACGGATAGAATCAGACTTTCACAGGTTTTCAGTAACCTTATAGGCAATGCCATTAAATATAACGACAAAGAAAAGATTCAAGTCGTAATTTCATCCATTGAAAATTCTGAGGGATATACTTTTTCTGTAAAAGACAATGGTCCCGGTATAGAACCAAAGTATCATAAAAAGATCTTTATTATTTTCCAGACCTTAAATCGTCGTGATGATGTAGAGAGTACAGGGGTCGGATTGGCAATAGTAAAGAAGATTATTGAAGAAGGAGGCGGTAAGGTTTGGGTAGAATCTGAATTGGGAAAAGGTGCAGATTTTAAGTTTTTCTGGCCTAAGTACAAGAAAATGGCAGATCCTGTCATGATTGCTGCTACTATTGTTGTGTAAGAACAACACAATCATTGTCCAACCCTTTTTTCTGTGTGGTGTAATATTGTCTGTACATAGATAATAAGACCCATGCGCAAAGAAATCAACAAACTTAACACAACAACGACGAGAGATTTTCCCAAAATGAAAGTTGTGGAGAATCAAACGAATCATGTACACATTGAAGTGGAAATCGAAAGTCATGTAAAGAGTATCCGCTCTTTAATTAAAAAGTTGAACCCGGCGGACCGCCAGCGATACTTTAACGGACTACTCGATCACATTTTATGTAAAGAGATTGAATATCCACAAACAAAACGTCAACAAAAACAAATTACTAATGTCAGCGATGATTTTAGCCAGTTGTCTGTCGATGATCTGGATCTGATACGCGAACTGTCAGTAAAACTGCAGGATCTCTATGTCAGGACAGGTGATGTAATGGATTAGAAGTAACTGTGTGCGTACCAGGACTCTGTCCTGGTACGCACACTCACACTCACACTCATACTTTTGTTACTAGGACCGAGTCCTGGTAACTACTTAGAGTAAATTATTCGCACCGGATACCTCCTGAAACTTTTCTCAAAATATTCAGAATTCGAATACACATAATAAAGCTGGCTGAACTCGTCTGCCTTCGGGTTGTCAGATTTCCATTTTTCAAAATCGTTTTTCAACTGACTATTTTCTGCTAAAAGTTTTTCTGCAATATCTTCAAAAACATAAGATGAAAACCATTCTTTTTGCTGAAGAATTGAATCGAAAAATTCCCAGTTAAAATAGCTGTCAACGAAAGCCATATACTGAAGGTCCATCCTGATTTACCCTACTATTAGAATTTCTTTCAAGTGCGCCGTCAATGTTGAATGCAGGGATAATACAGATAACTACATTTTTAAGTAGGTGGCTATATTTTTCTTTGTACAAAAGTTCTTTTGCAAAACGTAAACTTTCCATAAGGAATAAGAAAGGCTTGATTAAATAACTTGTCGAGCTGTTTGTATTCTCCAATTAATTCTCCATAGGTCATTGAGTAATTCTGATTTCCCGCTGCATTTGATTTTATTTGCATGGAAACAGTCAATAACAGGCAAAACAGTACTTTCTTCATCCGATAAATATAACAGGACTGCAATAGTTTTCAAAGAAACTTTTATCTTTCAGCAATCAAAAAATACAGCCTGTGAAGAAGTTAGTGTTAATAGTCCTCATGTGGAGTCTGGCATCTACCGGTTCTGCTCAAATCGAAATTAATGCACCCATTCCTGTCGACCCAAAGATCAGAATTGGTGTGTTACCAAATGGAATGAAGTACTATGTAAGGAAAAATTCAAAGCCAGAACAGAGAGCGGAACTTCGTCTGGCAGTAAATGCGGGATCAAATTTCGAAGAGGATAATCAGCAGGGAATTGCGCATTTGACTGAGCATCTTGCTTTCAATGGTACGGCAAGTTTTAAGAAGAATGAACTGATCGATTACCTGGAGTCAGTCGGAACAAAATTTGGTCCGCACTTGAATGCATATACTAGTTTTGATGAAACAGTTTATATGCTACAGATCCCAACCGATAAAGCTGACATAGTTGACAAAGGTTTACAGATCCTTGAAGAGTGGGCTCACAACCTCACATTTGATTCTATGGAAGTTCAGAAGGAACGTGGTGTAGTAGTAGAAGAGTGGCGCATCGGACAAGGAGCGGGTGAGAGAATGCGTCGCCAGTATTGGCCACTTCTTTTTAAAGATAGTCGATATGCTGATCGTTTGCCGATTGGAAAAAAAGATATCATTGAAAGCACACCGCAAAGTGCAATACGTGCATTTTATAATGATTGGTATCGCCCTGATCTGATGGCTGTAATTGCTGTAGGTGATTTTGATCTTGATGGAATGGAAAAAAAGATCAAAGATCAATTCTCAAAAGTTCCTGCAAAAAAATCTGCAAAAGTGTGGCAGGCCTATGAAGTGCCTGCTTCAAAAGAAATGTTATATGCTGCAGTTACTGATAAAGAAAATACTTCTTCGAGTATAGAATTGCTTTACAAACTTCCCCGTGTGACCAATGTTAAGATAAATGATTTTCGGGATGATATCGTAAAGCAACTATTCTCTTCAATGATGAATGCGCGTCTCAGCGAGATCAGTAGAAAAGCAGATGCTCCATTTCTCGCTGCCGGCGGGGGTTTTGGAGGTATGGTAAGAACTAAAAGTTCATTTGATGTCAGCATCCGTTGTACTGAAACAAAGTTCAAGACTGCTTTGACTGTCGTAATTCAGGAACTGGAAAGAATCCGTCGTTATGGTTTTACTCTAACTGAATTAGACCGCGTCAAAGCTGAGGCCTTGGATAATATTAAACGCGCATATAATGAAAGAGATAAATCGCCATCGGCAGGTTTTGCTCGTGAATATGTAAGCAACTTTCTAACGAATGAACCTATTCCTGGAATAGAAAAAGAGCACGACTACTATAATTTCTTCATTTCGCAGATCACATTGGATGAAATAGGAGTGATCGGTAAAAATTATATTACAGGAAGTGAAAATTGTTTTGCCCTGATCACCTACCCACAAAAAGATGGTATTGATATTCCTGCTGAATCTGATGTAAAGAAAATGTTTCAAGATGTTATGCAGGCTGAAATTGCTGCTTATGTTGATAAAGTCAGTACAAAACCTTTGATCGAATCCGTTCTTAAACCTGCGGCAATTGTTTCTGAAGAGAAGGATGAGAAATTTGGTATTACTATATGGACATTTAAAAATGGTGTCACTGTTAAAGTAAAACCAACGGATTTTAATAATGATAAGATCATTTTTTCCAGCTATAGTAATGGTGGTTGGTCAACCACCGCTCGACCGGATTTTTATTCTGCAGTTTCTGCAGATGCTATTGTTGACAATTCGGGACTTGGTGAATTCGATGCAACCATGCTCGACAAAATACTGAGTGGAAAAACTGTTAGTTGCTCTCCGGGTATTGGTGCTTTAACACAAGGATTAAATGGAAGCTGTGCGCCAAAAGATCTTTCTACAATGATGGAACTGATCTATGGTTACCATACTATGCCTCGAATTGATAAAGATGCCTTTTCGCAATTCGTAGAAGTCAGGAAGACTGCGCTGAAAAACAAAAGTGTAAATCCACAAGCTGTATATAATGATACAGTGAGCTTTTTAATGTCAGGATACCATTATGCAGGCCGCCCTATGACTGTTGAACTGATCGACAGCATTAATCCCGACAGAGCACTTGCTATTTACAAAGAGCTGATGGGTGATGCGTCAGGAACAAATTTTTACTTCGTCGGAAATTTCAATGTCGATTCAT
The DNA here is from genome assembly GCA_043753795.1 of Bacteroidota bacterium. GTDB lineage: Bacteria > Bacteroidota > Bacteroidia > AKYH767-A > 2013-40CM-41-45 > JADKIH01. Next base: position 4,544 of record JAYUWA010000398.1, read on the forward strand.
TGAAAGAATATGTTTGCAAATACATTGGTAATCTTCCTTCAACAGGTGCTACTAAAAACTGGAAAGATCTTGGCGTAAGAAGTCCAAAAGGCAAGATCAATAAAACTGTTGAAAAGGGAATTGCCCCTAAAAGTTATG
>JAYUWA010000399.1:0-13990 GCA_043753795.1 Bacteroidota bacterium
CTGAAATCCAGAAATCCTTTAATCCAGGTTAATGGTGGTGAGTTGAAAACCTGTTTCCTTCGCATTCTCAAATGAGAGATAGAGAATGTTACACTGATACAGGAAATTTCAACTCACCTTTTTTTTACCTTTAAAAAATTAAAATGAAAAATCAATCAAAGTTATCTTCATTCATTGGTGTGGCACTTATTATTTCGGGGTTATTACTTTTTGTCATTTTGTTTGTACCGATGTGGCGGATCGATCTTGATGCGCCTCAATATCCGGAAGGTTTACGATTGCTGATCTATTCCAATAAACTTGGTGGCAATGTTGATATCATCAATGGCTTGAACCATTACATTGGAATGAAAACTCTACATACGGAGGATTTCATAGAATTCAAAGTTCTTCCCTACATCATTTCATTCTTTGGCTTATTTTTTATATTAACAGGAGCTTTAAGAAATCGCAAAATGTTATACACGCTATTCGCTCTGTTTGTTTCTTTTGGAATAATTGCCATGGCTGATTTCTGGAAATGGGAATATGATTATGGGCATAACCTCAGTCCTGATGCCGCTATCATCGTTCCCGGAATGGCATACCAACCTCCACTGATCGGATTTAAGCAATTACTGAATTTCGGTGCTTACTCAATTCCTGATATTGGTGGATGGCTATTCATTGTTGCCGGTGCTACTGCATTATTGTGCATCATCATTGACCACAGATCTTACAAGCTTTCGAAATCAATTAAGCCTGTACTAGCTCTGCTGTTCATTTCATTATCATTATCTTCTTGTTCAATTTCACCACAGCCATTAAAAATCGGCGTTGACAATTGCGCCTTCTGCAAAATGACAATCAGTAATCCACGTTTTGGTGCAGAGATATTAACGAAAAAAGGTAAAGTCTTCAAGTATGATGATATCTCATGTCTTATTGCCGACCTAAAACAAAATTCTATTTCCTCCGAAAATATTAATGCAATATATTCAATCGACTTTTCTTCTTCGCATCAGTTGATCGATGTTAATGATTGTCTTTTTTTTGAAAGCGAGAACCTAAGAAGTCCTATGGGCAGTAATATTGCTTCTGTTTCCAACAAAGACACTTTGAATTTCTATCTGAACAATTTACAGGCTCGGGAAATTTCCTGGTCTGAAATAATTAAGCAATAATCCAAATGAAAACCTTTTACATTGTCCCCCTTCTTCAAATATTTTTTATTTGCACTTCAACTTTCGCAAAAATAATTCACGTTGGCGCTACGAAAAACATAAAAACAATTCAAAGAGCAGTTGATCAGGCCTTGGATGGTGACACCATACTGGTAGAGCACGGAACTTACTTTGAAAAAAATCTAATAGTTGATAAGCAACTTATTCTTATCGGAATAAATTATCCTGTAATTGATGGAGAAGGTAAATTTGAGATTGTTTCGATCAAATCAGGAAATGTTACAATGAATGGTTTCAAAATCCAACACTCCGGGTACGCAACTTTAGAAGATCCTGCCGGAATAAAAATATATGACTCAAATAATGTAACAATTGAGAATAACATAATCGATGATACATTCTTTGGGATCTATGCTCAATATGCGAAGAACTGCATCATTAAAAACAACAAACTTACTGCATATGGAAAACAGGAACAAGAAATTGGAAACGGAATACATTGCTGGAAAAGTGACAGTATGCAGATCATCGGAAATACTATTAAAGGTCATAGGGATGGAATATACTTTGAGTTTGTAACTAATTCAATTATCTGGCGAAATAATTCTCATGCAAATATGAGATACGGTTTGCACTTTATGTTTTCACACAATGATTCTTATATAAGTAATATTTTCAGCGGAAATGGTGCCGGAGTTGCTGTAATGTACACACATGGCGTGAAAATGTATAACAATGTATTTGAAGATAACTGGGGTGATGCTGCTTATGGTCTTTTGCTAAAAGAGATCTCAGACAGTTATATAGAAGGAAATACATTTGTAAAGAACACAAGCGGAATTCACATGGAAGGTGCTAGCAGAATTCAACTCAGTAAAAATATTTTCAAGAATAATGGTTGGGCAATAAAGATCCAGGCAAGTTGTATGGATGTAAACGTGAACAGAAATAATTTTTTTGGAAACACCTTTGATGTTGGAACTAACGGAACTCTTGTACTAAATACATTCAACAATAATTATTGGGATAAATACGAAGGGTACGATCTGAACAAAGATAATTTTGGCGATGTGCCTTTCCGCCCTGTCAGTATGTTTTCAATGATCATAGAAAGTAATCCACAAACGATGATTCTTTTCAGAAGCATAATGGTCAACTTGCTTGACAAAACAGAACGAATAATTCCGACCCTGATTCCTGAAAATCTGAAAGATGATCAACCATATATGAAACCCCTTGCATTGTGATAAAACTAAACAATATATCGAAAAACTTTGGGAAGTTTCTGGCTCTGAATGATATCAATTTAACGTTCGGGAACGGACAATGTATTGGATTGATTGGCCCAAACGGAAGCGGGAAAACTACGCTCATTAAATCAATACTTGGAATGGTTGTTCCTGAAAAAGGCGAAATCCTTTTCAACGGCAAAACAATCAAAAACGATTTTGCATACAGAGCGCAGATCGGATACATGCCGCAAATTGGTCGCTACCCGGATAACATGACTATTGGACAGATCTTTGAAATGATGAAAGATATCCGTAAGTCAGATAACACTCATTTAGACGAAGAATTGATTGTTCGTTTTGAACTGGATAAGATCTTTGATAAACGGATGCGTACGCTCTCAGGAGGAACACGGCAAAAAGTGAGTGCAGCACTTGCATTTTTGTTTGATGCAAATGTTTTAATACTCGATGAACCGACTGCAGGACTTGATCCGTTATCTGCAGATATCTTGAAAGAAAAGATCATTAAAGAAAACAAAAAAGATAAACTTGTTATAATAACCTCACACATCCTGAGCGAACTAGATGAGTTGATAAGTGATCTTATCTATATGCAGGATGGCAAGATCCGGTTTTACAAAAATATTGAAGAGGTGAAAAATGAAAGCGGCCATGCGAAACTTTCAAAAGCTATCTCAACAATAATGTATGAAGCGATATGAATAAAGTGTTCAAATATTTTGTAATCGATATCCTTCGAAACAAAACGGTGATTTTCTACACTCTGTTTCTGTTTGTAGTTTCCTTTACATTATTCAGCTTCGAAGAAAATACAGCAAAGGGTTTGCTAAGCCTTTTGAATATCATATTATTCATCGTGCCGTTGATCTCGATTATTTTCGCGACGATCTATGTCTACAATTGCTCGGAGTTTATTGAATTGCTGATCTGTCAGCCTTTAAAGAGAAAATACATCTGGCTGAGTCTTTTCAGCGGACTTGCATTTTCACTCTGCATTGCATTTCTGATAGGCTGTGGGATACCGGTTTTAATGTATGAACCGACATCCACAGGACTAATTCTCATCGTTACAGGGTGTTTGCTGTCTGTGATCTTTGTTTCTATTGCCTTACTTGCAACCGTTACGACGCGTGACAAAGCAAAAGGTATAGGTAAAGCGATCTTACTCTGGCTCTACTTTGCTTTGATCTTCGATGGATTGGTCTTATTCCTGTTGTTTCAATTTGCAGAATATCCTTTGGAAAAAATGATGATGGCAATTAGTGGTCTCAATCCAATTGATCTCAGTCGCATCATAGTGCTTTTAAGACTTGATGTATCAGCATTAATGGGATACACTGGTGCAGTCTTCAAGGATTTCTTCGGTACAACGATTGGATTTGTAATTTCACTTTTTGCACTTACACTATGGGCTATTGTACCACTGCTAATTTCAACAAAAAAGTTTAGGATTAAAGACCTCTAAAAAATAATTACTATGAAAAAAGATATCACCGGACGTGTTGACATAGAATTAGCAATAAGATCCTTTTATGATAAAGTACTGGCTGATGATACAATAGGATTCATTTTTACAGATATTGCTAAGGTAAATTGGGAAAAACATTTACCGATCATGTATGACTTCTGGGAGAATGTTATATTCTACACAGGGGCATACACTGGTGATCCAATGAATGTACACAAACATCTCAACAATGTAATAGAATTAAAGGCTGAGCATTTCAGAAGTTGGACCCACCTTTTTAATCTTACGATTGATGAATTATTTGAAGGAGAAAATGCAGAGCGGGCTAAACAAAGAGCACTCAGCATTGCAACGGTCATGCAGATTAAATTATCTGAGTCATCAACAAAGAAAGAGTGATCCTGATGAGAAAATACTTCTCAACTGAATCACTCTTACACTTTAAATTCAATCTAATATTAAATAAACAATTTTATTTTGATGGCAACAGTACTTCATCAATTACATGAATTACTCCATTTGTTGCCTGAACAGATGCGACAATAGTTGCCTTACCGTTAATCATTACTTTTCCATCAACTTTTGTTATTGTTAAATTTCCGCCATTAACTTGTCCTAATACTTGTCCATCTGTAAAAGCATCAGCCTGATAAACTCCTACAGAAACGTGATACTGTAAAATGTCCTGCAGCGATTCCTTTGCCTCCGGTTTCAATAAACCATCAACTGTGCCTGCGGGTAATTTATCAAATGCAGCATTTGTAGGTGCGAAAACGGTAAACGGTCCGGCATTACTAAGTACATCTACAAGTTCAGCAGCCTTTACAGCAGCTACCAAAGTAGAATGATCTTTACTTGCCGAAGCAACCTGTACGACATTTTTTGCCGACACATCGTCTTGTACTCCTGATTGTCCGACAACGGACTCTTGTTGTTCAGCAGTAGCATTCAATTCTGAATTTTCCTGAGTTGAATTACTACAAGAAAACGAAGCAAGAACAATTCCAGCTCCGATTAAAATTTTTGTGGTCTTTTGCATAATGGTTTAATTATCATTTGTTCTTAAATGTAATTTCTCCGACAGATCTGTGCTTATGATTGTAATCATAACTGATTTTATTCATATAATAGTGTTTGAAATCGGGGAATAAATTAGGGTGGGGTGAGAAAGGTCATGTTGGATACTATCAGTTGTACGGCGTTCATTTTTTAAACACTGAGAACACGAGTTTAACAATGAGAGCACAAGAGTGCACGGCTTATTCAAATGGCTCTTTTGTGTTAGACTTTTTGCGCAATAAAATTCCGTGGACCTTGTGAACTTGTGTTCTTGTGTTTTATTTCCCGCATATCAAATTCAGGAATATAACAATTTTCACAATCAAACAGTTTTAAATCAACCCCCCTTCGGCACCTTCAACACAATCGACGTCCCCATGCTCGGAACACTTTCAATCTTTAAGGTTCCTGAGATCATACCTGAGCGTTCGCGCATGCCTAGTAAACCTAGTGTGTTTTTGCTATCGGCATTTTTTTGGTCGAACCCTTTGCCGTTATCCTGAATATTCAGAATATAACTTTCAACATCCGACTCAAGTGTACTTTTTACATTTGTTGCCTGAGAGTGACGAATGATATTAGTCAACGATTCCTGGTAGATTCTGAATATACTTGTCACAATATCTTTATTCAATTCTGTGTCATCGATGCCGGAATGAAATGAACATTCTATGCCTGTACGTTTCTGAAATTCGATACTGTGCCATTCTAATGCTGCATTCAATCCGAGGTCATCTAAAATTCCCGGGCGAAGTTCATAGGCAATTCTGCGCACAGCTTTTACTGTGTCGTCGATCATCTGATTAATGTCTTTGAACTTCTCAATAATTTCTTTGTCGTTTGATTCAATTCTCTTTTTCATCCACGCCACATCCATCTTCATGCCTGTAAGTTGCTGTCCTAATTCATCATGGATCTCTCTTGAAATAGTAGTACGTTCCTCTTCGCGGATCTTTTGCAGATGGCTTGCCAGTTTCCGCAACTCCTCTTTTGTTGCCTTCAACTCCGAATTACTCTGATTCAAACTTGTAATGATTGTTTGTCGCTCTGTAGAAAAACGAATAACTTTATCCAGCTCCTTACTACTACTCTCCCCTTTGATCAGATAATCCTGAGCTCCTTCGCGCAATGCACTCAATGCAATGTGCTCGTCCGCCATTCCTGTCAAAATTACAATGACACTGTTTGGAAATTTTTTTCTGATCTCGCTCACAGTGGATATCCCTTCGCTATCAGACAAAGTAAGGTCGAGCAACACCAGTGAAATTCCATCAGGTGGAAGTTTCATTTCCAGGGCATCTTTTAAGCCAGAATACACTATAAGAGAGTCCATTGAAAACCCGATCTCTTTTAACATTTCGAGTATCAAACGAACGTCACCTTCATTGTCTTCTATCAATAAAATATTGGCATTCTTCATCTTTATAAAATAATTAATTCTGTTAAATTAAAAGGAATCAATGCTAATATGAATTTCAGTGCTTCTTGTGTAAAGTGAACATCACCCGGATTATCTTCAATTAATAAAATGCCAACTGGTTTTATATTCTTTTAATTTTAATCGTGAAATAAAATGTTGTTCCTTTTCCTAATTCTGACTCAAGCCATATTGAGCCGCCATTACGCTCTATAATTTTCTTTACAACTGCAAGTCCAATACCGGTTCCATCATACATTGCCTTGCTGTGAAGTTGCTTGAAAATGACAAAAACTTTTTCATGATATTTTTTATCAATACCAATTCCATTATCCCTGACTGAAAAAATCCATTCATCTGATTTTTTTTCAGCAGAGATTTTAATTTCCGGCACTTTCCCTTTTGGCTGAAACTTAATCGCATTGGCGATCAGATTCTGAAATACCTGGACCATCTGAGTTTTATCGGCAAAAATTACCGGCAACTCATTGATTAAAATCTGTGACTTACTTTCAAGAATAATAGACTTCAGATTGTCGAGTACTTCTGTTAACAAAATATTCAGATTCAATTCAACATCCGGTAGCTGTCTGTTTATCCTTGAATAATTCAAAAGATCAATGATTAATTGCTTCATTCTGTTTGCACCATCAACAGCATATTTAATGAACTCATCGGCATCTGAATCGAGTTTTCCTTTGTATCTTTGCTCTATGAGCTGCACATAACTTCCAACCATCCGCAATGGTTCCTGAAGATCATGCGATGCTATATATGCAAACTGCTCAAGTTCTTTATTTGATCTTTCAAGTTCCTCAATATAATTTTTCTCTTTCTCCTCAGCAATTTTTTGCTGAGTCAGGTTAACCATGGATCCAATCATCCTAATAGGCACACCTTCCATGTTCCGTATGATTGACCCCCTGTCTAAAATATAAAATACTTCCCCATTTTCTCCATGATATTTATATTCATCTGTCCAGAACATTTCCCCATTGATAATTGATTCACGGATCTTTTTAATAACACGTTTCTTGTCATTCTCATCGATGCCTTTTTCCCATGATTCAATAGTATGCGATGTTTCATCTTTGTCGTACCCAAACAAAGTATAAAAATTCTCGTTCCACCAAATCACATTGGTGACCAAATTCCAGTCCCACACAACATCATGAGTAGCCTTCGAAACAATGGAAAACCGTTCATTCATTTCTATAGCAGTGTCACGTGACTTAAAAATATCTGAAACATCTCTGTAATTGGCAACTATGGCTTTTACATTCTCATCATTCAACAAATTTATTAAAGTGCCCTCTACCCAAATATAATGTCCCTCCTTGTGCCTGAATCTGTTTTGACGATGAAATAGTTTTCCGGGATTTACTAAGAGTTCGTCGAATATTTTTTCTGATTCATTTACGTTCTCTGGGTGCACGATCTCACTGAAGTTTCTTCCAATCATGTAATCAATAGAGTATCCGGTAACCTTTTCGAATGCCGGACTCACATAAATAACTCTTCCTTCTTCATCAATGAGAGAAATAATATCTTCCGCATTATTAACTAATGCTTTGAAACGTTTCTCGCTCTTTATTAACTCTTCTTCTGCTTCCTTTATTTCAGTTACGTCTCTGAAATTGGTAAGCATACCCTGTACATTCGGCTCGTGAAATAAATTCACAATTATTCCATCGAACCAGATATAGTTTTTATTTTTATGCTGCGCTCTTAATGAAATCTTAAATGGAGCACCCGGATTTGACAGAGCCATTTTAAATACCTTTTCCACTTTCTCAGCATCATCGGGATGCATGCGTTGAAAAATATCTACGTATTCTGATTCTTCATTCGACCAACCAGTGACACGCTCTGCAGAAGGACTTCTGTAAATCATCTTTCTGTCTTTGTCAATAACTACAATTAAACATTCATTATACTCCAGGAAAATTTTAAATCTTTGCTCACGCTTATTTAATTCATTCGTTCGTTCTTCAACCAATCTTTCAAGACTTGCGTTTAATTCCTGTAAATCATTCTTAGCTTTTTTAAATGATGTAATGTCTTTTACCAACACTAAATTTCCCGTGAGCACTCCATTATCATTTCTGATCTCAGAAACTGTTACCAGAACATTAATCGGAATATTGTCCTTTGTGTGATAAATTACCTCCCCTTTCCAATAGCCCGAACTTTCAAACGCTGCTAGTGCTTCCTCTCTGCCACCTGAATGAAATTTTATTTTTAATAATTCCGATGCCATCCTTCCGATTGCTTCTTCGCTTTTCCACCCCAACAATCTTTCAGCAGCAGGATTCCATTCTGTAATCCGGTAATTTTTATCTGAACTTATGATTGGATCCTGAATATTTTGTGCAATAGAAGCCAGATATCGATACTTTTCGATAGGCTCTGAAATAGAATCATTCGGTTCGGAATTCTGTGTTTGTTTTTTTTTAGTTTTATTCGATCCCGCTGAAAATAAATCAACTAGCACAAAAATTGAAATCAGAATTACAATTGCAACTACATATATCTGCTGCTTCAAATCCGGGATAGAATAGATAGAAATTCCTGCAATTACTATTGCAAGAAATAATAGAATGAGATATTTTTCTTTTCCCTTCATTAATCAATCCACTCTTAAAACAAAAACAAATAAGATAATGTTCAGCGACCTTTATCTGAAATAAAATCCTGTTGTTAGTGGAAATTACGAAGTATATGCCATTTCCTTACTTATTATCAATGGCATAATTAATTTTCACTTCTCAATTCAGAGTACTGATGATTGCAAATTAATAAAATTTCGACTACATTTTTGAGAAATCCAAATCTTTTTGCCCATAAAAATTCCAATATCAGTTATTTCTTGAATGATTGAAGGACAGTTGTCATAGTTGCTTGTTTTTTTACAAAGAAACTACAGGCTGGCGACAACCATGAGGGAGTTAGTTTAAAAAAAGTCAAAAATCATAAACAAAATGCTCGTTACTTCCATCAATTACTATTTATACTTATCCATGAACAAATTTTTTGCCCTCAATCAACCTATCAATCATCTTTACAATCCGTTCGGCTTTGGTGTCTTCATGCTTAGCAGAATAGATCCAGTTGAGGTATTGTTTCTTTTCACTTTCGGCTAGAGTCTGATAAAACTTTAAAGCTTCCGGAAATTCTTGCATACAATCAATCAGCTCCTGAGGAATTACCAATGGACTTGCATCGGAATAAAGTTTTACGTGAACAAGATCACCGGCCTCTTTTTTAATTTTCTTTCTGATCTCTGCTTTTACAGGCAAAAATAAATTGCCATTTCCCATGGGCATCAGATTGTATTGCTTCAACTCATAACTGTCTATGCTTCCTTTCACACGGACCATTCCAAAGTGCGCTTTTTGATCAGGACTAATTTCTTTAATTTCTATATATGACCATCCGCCTTTACCCGACATTCTTTGCATCAGATATTTCTTATCGACCAATGGCTTTTCCTTTTTCATTGTTTTGATATATAAAACCGTTATAATCTTTCTGGTCACCAAATCGTTCAGATCTTTCCAATGAATGATTAGCCAGACATTCAATTAAAATACAATTTCTGCTTTCAATACAACGAAAATAATCAAATTGTTTTAATAGACTCCGCCGGATTCTTAAATATATTTTCTACTTTAGTAATCGATTAAAACCGCAGCTATTAAAATGCAAGTCAAGTCGCTTGAAAATACATCGATCGCCGATCTGGTTCATGTTTTTAATGAAGCATTTTCAGATTATCAGATACCTATGCATTTGTCAAAGGAGCAATTATTGAATAAAATTGTCGCTGAGAGTATTCAAAGAAAATTGTCATTCGGAGCTTTTGAAGGCGACAAACTTGTGGGATTTATTCTTCATGGAATTGAAATAAATAATGGTGAAAAAATAGCTTACAATGCCGGCACAGGCGTCATCCCTGATAGTCGTGGTAAAAAGATCACAGCGAAATTATATAACCACGCTTTTCCATTCCTGAAAAAAGAAGGTGTGCGAAAAATAAATCTGGAAGTTATTTCCGACAATCAGACTGCAATTAAAACTTATTCTGTAATCGGTTTTTTAAAGAAAAGAACTCTCAACTGTTACAAAGGTTCAATTGCCGAGTTTAACACACAGTCATCATTTCATGTTCAGCATATTTATCAGCCGGATTGGAAAATACTTCAATCGTTCTGGAACTGGAATCCTTCTTGGCAAAATTCTATTCATGCTGTAAATAAATCATGGTCGTTTCTCGATACAATCGGGTTGTTCAACGATGACAAAATTGTAGGTTACGTGGTTTGTAATCCTAAGTTAAATAAGATACTGCAATTTGCCATCGATAAAAATTTTAGAAAAGCAGGATTCGGAAAACAACTTTTTCAATATTATGCTCAAAACAAAAGTAAATCTGTTGCCTTAAATAACATTGACTCAAGCGACATTGATACCAATGCTTTTTTATCTGCTTCGGGGTTACAATTGCATTTGATCCAGGAGGAAATGTCTTTATTAATCAATAACTAAAAACTAATAGTGAATAATGACGGGGCCCTTTCGAGGCTCCTTCACTTTTCACTTTTCACTTTTCACTTTTCACTTTTCACTTTTCATTCTTCATTTTTCATTTTTCATTTTTCATTTTTAAAAAGTTCCAGAAGGTTCTAGTGGACAAATAATCGAAATTCGATTCTTCATTGAATGCTTCTTTCTCAAAAATAATATTCCGATAGGCTTCCTGATGTGTATTATAACGAAATCGATTAATTAAATAATTGATGTGGTATAAGATAAAAAATGGAATTACCAACAATTCAATTTGCTGCCGGATATGGATGCACTCATGATTGATCAGAACTTTTTGTCGTTCTGAACTAAGCTTTGAATTAATAATTATGAATGGGTACAAAGCAATTCCACCCAGATTCAACTTCTTTGATTTAATGATCCACATTTTCACTAATTCCATCCTTTTGGAAGAATTAATTTGGCAAGGTAGCTGTTCTTAACCAAAAATTATTAATTGTTTGTACAACTTTTTTCAGATCAAAAAATTCAATAAAAATGGCTTTTCAATTTTGAGACCAAATAGCTTTAATAATCTCTGTCTTCATGTTTCCAAGATCCATTTTAATCAAAAAAGTTCCTGCTAAACTTATATTATACTTGCTGACTTTCCACTCATTAAATCCTGCTTCACTTTCAACTTTTTCAGAATAGATAAGTTGACCATTGATGTTATAAACCTGAAATAATGAAATTGATTTTTGATCAACATGATAATGGACAGTCAGATTGTTATCAGATTGGGTGTAATTTATTAACCCTGAAGAAGCACCCTCTGCATCTTTACATGCTGTAACTGCTATGGGTTCGAATACTTCAGAAATACCATCAAAATCTGTTTGACTTAATCTGTAAAACACTCTGCCGTTCAACACTTCTTGGTCTCTAAAACTATAATATTTCGGAGAAGATGAATTCCCAATTCCAGGGATTGTGATAAACTGTTTAAAATCGATTCCATCAATTGATCGCTCAATGGTGAAGTAATCGTTATTTATTTCACTTGCCGTTTCCCATGTAAGTTCGATCGCTTTAGTTCTGCATGTACCAATGAATTCTACCAGATCAATTGGTAGAGGGGTTGAATAATATACTGTAATCACAACTTCATCCACTTTTGCCAATGTAGCCTGAGCACCTCCACCAGTCCTTTGAGCTGAGAACGCAAATCCAAAGTCATTAGCATTCACGTTAGCGACCGACCAGGAATTCCCCCATAGATCAGAATTGCTACCATAAGATTGTACGGCGTCAGCAGAACCCCACGCAGCGTTCTGTGACTTATCCGTACTACCTATAAACCCACCTTTCACAATTCTTATCCTTGAGTCTTTTGATTTACCATTTCCATCTGATCTTTCTACTGACACAACAATTCCGGAAATAACACTTCCTGTCGGAATTGAAAAGTTGAAATTTGATACTTCTAAGTAATCAGAATAACTTCCAGAAGTTGGCATATTTGAAGCCGGCGTTGTGTAAATATTATTTGAAGAAATTGCATTATTTGTATTTGCCCATGATGTTGTAGACCCTGCTATTACAATATTTGAAAATATTGAACCATTCTTTGTTTGCGAAGTTTGAGCAAAACTGATCATGCTAAACGCAATTACAATACAACAAATTAAAATCACAATTCTGACTTGGGTGAAAACAAAATTGAATATACTACTCAATCCACTTGACAATTCATTAACTTCCATCTTCTGCATCTTCCTAAATCAGAAGTCAAATTTAAAGCAGGAATTATCAAATCAGCTCGAATTTCGTTGAATTGCTGAAAACTATCGTTGAAAATGAGAAAAGTATCGTTGAAAAACTAGAGTAGGTTTAATCTGCTCATTAGGATCCCTCTTTGAGCATCGCTTATAGGAATATTATTTTGAAAAACATAAGCGCTACCGTCTTCAATAGTATCAATTTTATCAAGAGCAACAATGTAAGACCTGTGTATGCGCATAAATTTTTCGGGCGGCAATTCTTTTTCAATGGAAGTTAAGGTACAGTGCAAAGTAAAATTCTTAGATGGTGTATTAATTTGAATGTAGTCTCCCATAGCTTGAATAAAAAGTATATCGCTGATAAATATTTTTGCTGAAACGCCCTTTTCCTTAACGAAAAAATATTCTTTGGATGGCAGAAGAGATTTCTTATTACTTTCATAAAACTCTTTTGCTCTCAGAACTGCTTTTAGCAATCGCTCCTCCTTTACGGGTTTCAATATATAATCAACTACATTGTATTCGTAAGCTTCCACAGCAAAATCGGGTCTGGAGGTTATTAGAATTACCAAAGGCCGAAAAATAAGGTTTCTCAGAAAATCCATACCGGAAACTTTTGGCATTTGAATGTCTAAAAAGATTAGATCTATTTTCTCTATATTCATCAAACGATTGGCCTCAAGTACATCTGCACATTCACCAACAAGGTTAAGAAACTCCATAGCTTCTATTTGATGCCTTAAAACAGTCCTGGCCATTTTATTATCATCGATAATCAAACAATTAATCATTGGCTTTATTTTTAAAACTGACCGAGTCTATTGTATTCCCTGCAATAACAATATCCAATATCTCCCTATCTAAATTTATGCAAATTTGTTCAAACTGCCTGAACAATCGTCCAATTACTTCAATTTGCTTTAAATTAATTGAATTTAGTTCAATTGTTTTCAAAATCTCTATTGCCGATTGAATACCAAGTATTGAAAAACTTGAAACCATACCATGTGCAATCCTCGAAATTGCATTAAAATCTTCCTTTAAAATTTCCTCTTTTAACTCTGCCAAGGCCACCGGGTTATCCATTTTAAATATTTCGATGAGTTCTATTACTCCATCCACTTTTCCATTAACTTGAGAAAACAGAAATTCGAGATCTAAAATTCTTTCTTTATTTCCATTTGTTAAAGATCTATCAATTATTATACTGCCATTCTCTAAGCCTGATCTATTAGTATTGACTTCAAATATTGTCTTTTTCAATTTATCCGGTGAAAAAGGTTTAGATACATAACCATTCATTCCTAAATCCAAACATC